>JASFTV010000349.1:0-4010 GCA_050050615.1 Desulfobacteraceae bacterium | reverse complement strand
CGTCGTTTTTGTTGAATGTGACGAGATTGAAGGATGGAAGCCATCTGAGAAGGAAAAAACCCTGTTTTTGGGTAAGATGATCGGCGTTGATAGAACGCTTAACGTCATCCTGAAAAGAACCGGCGCTAAGATGGTTCTTGGCGTCCTCTTTAGATTCAACCTACAAAAATATGCCCTCCTCATAGAAGACCAAGAGGAGATAGTGCTGCGACTGGGCAGGCGGGTTGATTCGCTGGGAGAGGCTGTCTTGAAGTCCTTTGAACAGCTCGTCTACGCCGGCCCCGAGCAGTGGTACCTGTGGAAAAAATACGCTGAAATAGAGGAGGCTGACTATAGCCATCCTCGTCCGAGGGGAGCCTATGGCGCTCCGATTTTGCGCCCTGCCTGTCTTGATGCCCCATAGATAAGCAGGCTTTGACGAAACATTGAAAAAGTCAGCCTGTTTGACATGTTGACTGGTTTGAAGATGGAAGGTTGAGTTGGAAAAGGAAACCAGTTGTATCAATACAAAGGCAATTCTTGAGTACGTCAAAGCGCATAACAACGGTGACTGTTCCGCCCTCCTGAAAAACCTCCACCCCGAAATTGATATCCTCCTTGATCCGGAAAATTTTTTGACCGACCCCAATAACTGGATTTCCTGCGCAGTGATTTCCGAGCTGTACGCTCGTGCAAAATCCATCCTTCAGGATGAAGACGCGCCTTATAAAATGGCTGAGTTTGCGATTGAAAATCTATCCCTTGGCTATATCCAGAAGATATTTGTGAAGGCATTTTGGTCGTACAAAAAGGCGCTCAAACATGCTCAGAAGATAAACGACAAGTTTAACCGGAGTAAACGGGTTGAGTTGGTCGAAACTAAGGGCAATGAGGCGATCGTTAGACTGCACTGGGATCCTGGTATGAAGGTCACAAAAGATGTCTGCGTGTATAATCAAGGGAACTATACGTTCATGCCCCTTGTTTGGGGGGGGAAGCCTCTGGAACTTAATGAAGCGTGTTGCTATTTTGAGGGGGATCCCTATTGTGAGTACCATTTGAAGTTCCCAGCCAGGAACCGATTTCATGAGGTCCTTTCCAGGTTTTTTACCTCCAAGTCTGTGCTCATGGAAACCATCGCCGAAATGGAAGCGGACAAAAAAATTATTTCGCAGAAATATGAAGAGGTCAACCGCCTCAATCTGGAGCTGAATCAGAAAATCCAGCAGCTCACGGCAATTCAGGAAACCGGGAAAGCGATTCTTTCCGTGCTGGACTTGGAGAATCTTCTTACGGTGATCATGAATCTTCTCTCCAGAGTTTGCCAGATTAATCGAGCCATCATCATGCTTGTCAATGAGGAAAAGCGCTGTCTGGAGTATATCCATGGCACAGGGTTTGATGGAGACACATTGGAGGTGATCAAGGATTACCGAGTGCCCCTCCATCGTGTCAGTAACATGCTGGTCAGGGTGACCAATACGGGGCGTTCGGAGTATATCCCGGAGGTGGAAAGCTCTAGCCTAAAAAAGGATAATATCCTCGTTGCCCACGGACGACCCGTGTCTGCCTTCGTGGTTCCTTTGATTACAAGGTCTAAGGTGATTGGTGTCATTGCAACGGATGCTGTTGCTGGAAAGGGCGTTCCAGAGGAGACCCGTGAGACCTTGGAGATTTTTGCACCACAAATTGCCATCGCCATCGAAAACGCCAAGCTTTACAGGAGTCTCCAGGATAAGATGGAGGACCTCAAACGATCGCAAGCGTTGCTCAGTAGGGCAGATAAGTTTTCATTTCTGGGCAATCTGGCTGCAAGACTTGCCCATGAAATCAAGAACCCTTTAACCGCCATAGGGACGTTTATCCAGTTACTCCCCTTGAAATATGACGATGCGGAGTTCAGGGAAGATTTCTATAAAGTGGCTATGGAAGAGACCATGCGGGTGAACCGTCTCATCCAGGAACTTCTGGATCTCGTCAAACCCAAAGAATCCCACTTCGCATATGATGATCTTCATGACCTCATTGACAAAATGATTCTTCTTGTATCACCACAAAGTAAAGCGAAGGAAATCGAAATCGTCCGAAAATTCGATGATAACATCGGACAAGTATGGTTGGATTCTGAAAAGATGAAACAGGTTGTCCTTAATCTTCTCTCCAATGCGGTAGAATTCACCCCGTTGGAAGGGAGGATAGAAATCTCGACAATAAATTGCACTGAAAAAGAAAAAAGGAAGACCGTTCGAGTTGAGATCAAGGACAACGGAATGGGGATACCTGCCTCAATGATTGATAAGGTATTTGAGCCCTACTTTAGCACCAAGCACAAAAGTAGTATGCACAAAGGCACCGGACTCGGTCTCTTCATTGCCCACCAAAACATGCAGGATCATGGTGGTACCATTGAAGCGAAAAGTAGAGCCGCCGACGGAACGACATTCATACTAACGTTTCCCGCAGAGCCTTCTTCATGATTCTGAGTCGGGTTCACGAGGTTGAAGGAACGTGCAATTAGACGAAGTTAGGGTGCACCAGATAAGACTTCCTCTCTCGGGCGATTTCTCTCACTCCCGTAGAGGCGGCCTTTTTGCCGATAATATCATTGTGGAAATCATAGGGGATCAAGGGAATATATTGGGATACGGCGAGGGGGCGCCCAGGCCTTATGTCACGGGTGAATCACAGGAAATTGCAGCCAGAACGGTGGCTGAGTTCATAGAAGGAAAACCCTTTCCCTGGGAATTGGACGATGTTTGTCAGATATGGGACTTTGTGGACGGTCTCCCCGAGGGCAAAAAACATAGGACGGCTGTATGTGGCATCGAGATGGCTCTTTTGGATGTGCTATCTAAAGGCCAAAACAGGTCCGTCATAGAATATTTTCCGAAAGACTACTATACGAACCGAGTCTCTTATGGCGCCTCCATTCCGCTTGGGAATAAAGAGCGAATTCTGGAGATATGCGGCATAATCAGGCGTCTAGGAATAATGAATCTAAGGATAAAGATCGGCAAGGATCATAAGAAAAACCAAGAGTCGATGGCACTGGTCAGAGAGATCTTTGGTGAGCACTGTGACCTCAGGATTGATGTCAATGGTGCTTGGGATCACGAACTTGCAAAGAAGCACATTAACCTTATTAAAGACTATGGGGTCAAAGTTATTGAGCAGCCCATGATGCCTGGCGATTCAAATATCAAGGATTTTGCGAGCGAAATGCAAGCTTGTGGCGTAATGCTGATGGCTGACGAGTCAGCCTGCTCCCTCAAAGATGTGGAAGAGATTATCCAAGAGCGCTGTTACGAAATGATCAACGTCAGGCTATCCAAATGCGGAGGATTTCGGAATTCGCTAAGGATCATTGAGCTATTACGCAATAACGGAGATGCTTTTCAAATCGGTTGTCAACTGGGGGAATCAGGTGTTCTCTCAGCGGCGGGCAGGGCGCTATCTCTTCTTTGCGGCGATGCCATATACCATGACGGCTCATATGACAAATTCTTGCTGAAAGAAAATGTGACGGTTGAACCTGTCTCTTTTGGGTGGGGAGGCGAGGCCGGCCCCTTAGATGGGGTTGGTTTGGGCATTACCGTAAACAGAGAGAAGCTAGAACGCTTGAATAATGGCTTGAGCCATGTAAGCATCATTAGGCCGTAACCACATCATGACAGGCATGAAATGGAAATAAGTTACACTCAGTGGAAAAAGGAGCACAGGGCCACGTTGGAGGCTTTCAATAGCAAGTGGGTTTTTTTGCTATTTTCAGGAGGTGTGGACTCATCCCTGTCTATGGATCTGACTCAAAGGGCGAGCAGAGAGTTCGGATTCAAATTTGAGGCGCATGCGGGCGCCTATCCGGTGCACAGATATACGGATGAAGAGAAGGAAAGGATCGGGGCGTATTGGCGTCAGCGTGGTGTACCTGTCATATGGCACGATATGGGAGTAGCAGATGATTACATTGAAAACGCGCCAAATCCATGCCTTTCTTGCCAGAAGGTGAGAAAGAAGATGCTCATTACCATTCT
>JASFTV010000348.1:0-4029 GCA_050050615.1 Desulfobacteraceae bacterium | reverse complement strand
CCTTAACCAGGTTATCGATTCTGAGGTAACCGAGGCTGTCCAGTCCGATAAAGTCTCGGATCTCTTCCACCGATTTCTGGGCAGCGATCAGTTCTCCCCTGGTTGAAAAATCGATACCGTAATGACACGGAAAGCGATGGGGTGGACAGCTCACCCGCATGTGGACCTCCCGAGCGCCTATCTTTCGCAGCGTCTCGATTCTGGTTTTGGCCGTGGTTCCGCGAATAATGGAGTCTTCAATGATCAAGACCCGCCTGTCTTTGAGGAGGTCTTTCACAGGATTGAGTTTGACCTTCACGGCAAAGTCTCTCATGCTCTGGGATGGCTGGATAAAGGTTCTCCCTACGTAGTGGTTTCTAATGACGCCCATCTCCAAAGGGAGTCCCGATGCCTGGGCATATCCTATCGCTGCATAGTTTCCCGAATCGGGAAAGGGCATCACCAGATCCGCTTCAACAGGGAACTCACGAGCGAGCAATTCACCCTGCTTTTTTCGGAAAAGATAGACATTTTGCCCGAACACATTGCTATCCGGTCTCGCAAAATAGATCAGCTCAAAGATACACCGAGCCTTTCTTGTAATTTCTTCCAATCGTATGCTTTCCAGGCCATTTTGGTTGATAATGAGGATTTCACCGGGCTCGACCTCCCGGATATACGCCGCTTCTACCAGGTCAAGCGCGCAAGTTTCCGATGTAACCACATACCCGGAGTTCAGGCGACCGAGGCAAAGGGGCCGGAAGCCATACGGATCTCTTAGTGCGAGGAGGGTGTCCTCAGTCATGATAACCATGGAATAGGCCCCTTTCACCTGGCCCATGGTTTGCACCAACGCCTGCTCCAAGCCTTTTCTCATCGCCCTGGCTGCCAGGTGAAGCACAACCTCACTATCAGAGGTCGTCTGAAAGATTGAACCTTGGTTTTCCAGTTCCGTGCGAACCTGGCGGGCATTGACAAGATTGCCATTGTGCGCGATGGCCAGCGTTTTGCCGGCATGCTTTATCCTGAAGGGTTGTGCGTTGACCAGAAGGGATGAACCGGTGGTGGAGTATCTTACATGGCCCAAGGCCATGTTGCCCTTGAGTCTGTCAAGGATCGCCTGCTCGAAGATATCCGGCACCAGGCCCATCGCCTTGTGTTCCAGGACACGCTGGCCGTCAGAGACCACAATGCCTGCACTCTCCTGGCCTCTGTGCTGAAGGGCATAAAGACCGAAATAGGTCAGTTTGGCAGCCTCTTGGTGGCCGTAGACTGCAAATATCCCACATGCCTCCCTGGGACGTTGTTCAGGAAGATTTTGCGATTTGCGATTTTCGAATTCCGATCTCATGAACAATACATAAATCCCTAAATTCCTTAATCCCTCAATTCATAATGACTTACTGCCACTTTTGCTTACGATGATACTCCTGTATGGTCCTCACATCAAGGTCTTCCTCGATCATGGACTTGACGGCAAGGACCGTGGCTCGGGCTCCTGCAACCGTGGTGGTATAGGGGATATCCAATGACACGGCAGTCCGCCGAATGGAATAGGATTCAGAGACAGCTTTCTTGCTGCTAGTCGTATTGACGACCAGATCAATCTCCCCGTTTTTCATCATGTCCACAATATGAGGTCTCCCCTCCCTGACCTTCTTAACTCGAACATTCACGATCCCATGCTCTGAGAGGTAGGCGGAGGTACCTCTCGTAGCAACAATCTTGAACCCGAGATCATAAAAAAGGAAAGCGGTATTCAGGATGCCCATCTTGTCCTCATCTTTAACGCTGATGAAGACTGTTCCAGATAGCGGCAATTTCTGTCCGGCAGCGAGCTGGGATTTTGAAAAAGCTAGACCAAAGGTTTGGTCAATGCCCATCACTTCGCCCGTGGACTTCATTTCAGGCCCAAGGAGGGTATCCACTCCAGGAAAACGGGCAAAGGGAAAGACGGATTCCTTAACAGAAACATGGGATAGGGTGACCTCCCGGGTGAGACCAAGCTCCCTTAGTCGCTTTCCCATGATGACTTTGGTGGCGAGTTTGGCCAACGGAATGCCGGTCGCCTTGCTCACGAAGGGAATCGTCCTTGAGGCTCTCGGATTCACCTCCAAGACATGGATCCGCTTGTCCTTGACCGCATACTGGACGTTCATCAACCCGACCACTTTCAACTCGCTCGCAAGCGCTTTGGTCTGCTCTTTGATCTGGCCCAGGGTTTCCGGGCCCAGGGAAATGGGTGGCAACACACATGCGCTATCCCCGCTGTGGATCCCAGCCTCTTCGATATGCTCCATGATGCCGCCGATAATGGTCGTCTCCCCATCAGAAATGGCATCCACGTCAATTTCAACAGCATGGTCAAGGAAACGATCAATCAGAACGGGCTTGCCGGGTGATACTTCTACCGCATTTCTGATGTACCGTTCCAGATCCCTCTGATCATAAACGATCTCCATCGCCCGACCTCCAAGAACAAAGGATGGCCTCACCAGGACAGGGTAACCGATCTCGTTGGTGACCTTTATCGCTTCCTCTTCATTGGTCGCAATCCCGTTTTCAGGCTGGAGGAGATTCAATGTTTCCAACAGGGCCTGAAAGCGCTCTCGATCCTCAGCCCGGTCTATGCTATCCGGGCTGGTTCCAAGAATGGTCACGCCCGCTTCTGCCAGAGGAACGGAGATGTTTAAAGGGGTCTGTCCCCCGAACTGGACAATAACCCCGTCTGCCTTTTCCTGCTCAATGATATTCAGTACGTCCTCTCTTGTGAGGGGCTCGAAATAGAGTTTGTCGGAGGTGTCATAGTCCGTACTCACGGTCTCCGGATTGCTGTTCACCATGATGCTCTCGATCCCCATCTCTTTCAGTGCAAAGGATGCCTGGACACAGCAGTAATCGAATTCTATGCCCTGGCCTATCCTGTTGGGCCCGCCCCCGAGGATGACCACCTTTCTCTTAGGGGAGATTCGAATCTCATTTTCCTGCTCATAGGTGGAATAGTAGTAAGGCGTATACGCTTCGAATTCTGCCGAGCAGGTATCCACGAGTTTGAAGACCGGGGCTACACCTTTTTGTTTTCGAACCTTTCTCACATGTTCTTCGTCCGTATGGAACAACCGAGCCAGTTCGACATCGGAAAAACCATGTTCCTTTACCTGCTTCAGAAGGTCCCTGTCCCAATATATCGGGGCAAGCTCTTTTCTCTTCATCTCCTTTAGCTGCTTTTCCATGCGCACGATCTGCTGAATATGGTAGAGAAACCAAGGGTCAATTCGAGTCAGTTCATGAATTCGTTCAAAGGGGATCTCCCTGGCGAAGGCTTCGCAGATGTGGAAGATTCTTTTTGAATTGGCACAAAGGAGATGTTTCTCAATCTCAAGGGTTTCGTGCTGATACGCCTGTTTCGGGGCTGAATCGGACCCGAGCCCAAATTGACCTATCTCCAAAGACCTGACCGCCTTTTGCAACGCCTCTTTAAACGTCCGCCCAATAGCCATGGTCTCGCCCACCGACTTCATGGAGGTGGTCAAACTGTCCTCCGCACCTGGAAACTTTTCAAAGGCCCATCGAGGAATTTTGACCACGCAATAATCAATGGTCGGTTCAAATGAGGCGAGGGTCTCGCGGGTGATGTCGTTGGCGATCTCATCCAGAGCATAACCCATCGCCAGTTTGGCGGCTATCTTGGCAATAGGAAAACCTGTCGCCTTTGAGGCGAGGGCTGAACTCCTCGATACCCTTGGATTCATCTCTATGACCACCATCTCGCCGTTTTCAGGGTGGATCGCAAACTGAATGTTCGAACCTCCGGTCTCTACCCCTATTTCCCGTATAATGGCGATCGCTGAATTCCGCATCGTTTGGTATTCTCTATCCGTGAGGGTCTGTGCCGGGGCCACGGTGATGCTGTCGCCGGTATGCACACCCATCGGGTCGAAGTTCTCAATGGAGCAGATGATGACCACGTTATCCCTGAAATCCCTCATGACCTCCAGTTCGTATTCCTTCCAGCCAATGAGTGATTCTTCCACGATGATCTCTGAAATC
>JASFTV010000347.1:0-4052 GCA_050050615.1 Desulfobacteraceae bacterium | reverse complement strand
GCACGGGCGAACCTTGATCTCGGGCTCCTGAATCGGGAGTTGGCGCAAGCAGTTATCGGCGCTGCTCAGGAGGTGGTGGAGGGGAAGTTGGATGACCAATTTGTGGTCGATGTTTTTCAGACCGGCTCAGGAACGTCCACCAATATGAATGCCAACGAGATCATTGCGGGACGTGCCAACGAGCGCCTTACGGGCAAACGGGGCGGGAAGCTACCTGTCCATCCCAATGATCATGTGAACCTGGGTCAATCCAGTAATGATGTGATCCCCTCAGCTATTCACATCGCCGCTATGAAGGAGATAAGAGATCGTCTCCTTCCTTGCCTGGAGCTTCTCAGAAGCCGTCTCCTAGAAAAAGCAGAGGCATTTGAGGGGATCAAGAAGATCGGGCGAACTCACCTTCAGGATGCTGTTCCCATGACCCTGGGTCAGGAATTCGGCGGATATGCCAGGCAGGTGGAACTGGGTGTCGATCGTATCCAGGCGGCAGAAACAAGACTCTCTGAGCTTGCCCTGGGAGGGACTGCCGTGGGAACCGGCTTGAACACCCATCCAGAGTTCGCTTCAAAGGTTATCGCAGGGATTTCTGAGGAAACAGGGTGTCCCTTTGAAGAGGCCACAAATCACTTTGAGGCCCAGGCTGCCCAAGACGCAGCAGTAGAGGTAAGCGGTGCTCTCAAAACCCTTGGCGTGGGTCTCATAAAGATCGCAAATGATATCCGGTGGCTCTCGTCGGGGCCGCGATGCGGACTTGGCGAAATTCATCTTCCCTCTCTCCAGCCCGGTTCTTCTATCATGCCCGGGAAGGTTAATCCGGTGATCCCTGAGGTGGTTGTCCAGGCAGTGGCACAGGTCATCGGCAACGACGCAGCCATTACCGTGGGGGGACAGGCGGGGAATTTTGAGCTCAATGTGATGCTTCCTCTGATTGCCCACAATCTTTTGCAGTCGATCCAATTATTGACCTCCACCGTCAGTGCCTTTGCGGAAAAGTGCATCAAAGGCATAACAGCAAACAGAGAAAAATGTGCTTCCAACTTAGAGCGGAGTCTTGCTTTAGCGACCGCTTTTGTGCCGGCTGTGGGTTATGATGGGGCGGCAGCTCTTGCAAAGGAGGCCTACGAGACAAAAAGAACCATAAGGGAGGTGGCTCTCAAGAGGCAGGTTTTGCCAGAAGGGGAAATTCACGAAATATTGGACCGAATTGTGGGAGGGAAGACAAAGACATAAACAGGAGTAAGCACCATGCCGGTACTGGAAATAAAGGATGACGTGTTTTGGGTAGGAACTGTGGATTGGAACCTGAGGGACTTTCATGGTTACTCAATGGCCCGAAAGGGGACCACCTATAATGCATTTCTCGTGAAGGATGAAAAGAGCACCTTGTTCGATACGGTCAATAGCAGATTCATGCAAGAATTTCTGAGCAATATAAAAGCGCTGGTCGACCCCCCGAGAATTGAATACATCGTTGTCAATCATGTGGAGCCGGACCATTCGGGTTGCCTCGTGGAGATTGTGGATCTCGTCAAACCAGAAAAGATCTTCTGCTCTCGCATGGGCAAGGCGTTTATGATTTCCCACTATCACCGCGAAGACTGGCCCTATGAAGTGGTGAAGACAGGAGACTCATTGAGTCTGGGCCAAAAGACGGTCCAGTTTCTGGAACTCAAAATGCTTCACTGGCCCGACAACATGGGCTGCTATATCAGGGAAGATAAGCTCTTCATATCAAGCGATGCTTTTGGCCACAATTGGGCTACAAGCGAGCGCTTTGACGACGAGGTGGATTTTAGTGAGATCCGTTTCCATCTGGCCCATTACTTTGCGAACATTATTCTTCCATATGCAGCAAATGCGACAAAGGCGCTTGACAAGATCGAGGCGTTTGGGTGGGCAGTGGACATGATTGCGCCGGACCATGGACTGATCTTCCGTACCCACGTCGAGGAAGCCATAGAAGCTTATCGAACATTTGCCCAGCAAAAGGCGAAGGCCAAAGCGGTGATTGTGTATGATACCATGTGGAGTAGCACCAGAAAGATGGCGCACGCTATCGCCGAAGGACTCACACAAGAAGAAATCAGCGTGAAGATCTTTGACATGAAGAAATGCCATCATAGCGATGTTATGGCCGAGGTGTTGGATGCGAAAGCTGTTCTCATGGGATCTCCAACACACAATCGGGGCGTCCTTCCCCTCATCGCAGAAATGCTTAGGTATATGGAGGGGCTCAGGCCTCAGGGGAAGGTCGGGGCGGCCTTTGGATCATACGGCTGGGGGGATTGCGAGTCCGTCAGTCAGCTTACCCAAGCCCTGGTCGCCATGAACATGGAGGTCCTTGATGTTTTCAAGGTGAAAAACGTGCCCACGGATAAGGATTTGCAGCGGTGCGTTCAAATGGGAAAGACCGTGGCTCAGGCCATAAAGGAAAGGCTTTGAGCTCTCACCCCCTGTGCTTCCATTACTCTAACTCTCCACATAAGACTCACCAAACTTTTTGGGGTAAAGCCAGGTGACGTGCCCTCAGTAACGTCCAAAGATAACCTGAAACCGGGAGAGTCCATTCAGATTTGTTTTCTCCAAAAGCAATTTTCATACTCCCAGTAGTGATTTAGGGGTTGCCCCTTTGAGATGCTCTCTGCTCCTGGCGAATAACGTGCAGGAAGGCGCGCACCACCTTGGGGTCAAACCGCTGACCAGACCTCTGCTTGATGTACTCAATGACCCTTTTCCGATCCAAACCAGCTCGATATGGCCGATCTGAAGTGAGGGCATCGAACTGGTCAGCCAATGCAAAGATGCGGGCCCCAAGGACTATGTTATCACCTGCCAAGCCGGCAGGATACCCACTCCCGTCGTAATTCTCATGGTGGCCCAGAACGATAGGGGTAACGTCAGCATAGGCGGCAATAGGTTCCAGAATTCGTGCTCCCATTTGCGGGTGCCTGCGCATGAGTTGGTGTTCTTCGTGAGTCAGGTCTCCGGGTTTGTCGAGGATCTCGGGAGGTATTCCGAGCTTGCCGATGTCGTGTAGGAGTCCGGCTCTCTGCAAGTCTTGAAGTTCTTTTTCGTTGAGGCCCATAACCCGCCCAATCCTCAACGCAAGCTTTGTCACCCGTTCAGAGTGGCCGGCTGTCCACGGAGATTTCGCGTCAATGGTGCGAGCCAGGGCATAGAGCGTGCCCCAGCTGAGTTCCTCCAGATCTTCAATCAGTTGGGCATTTGACAAGGCGACGGCCACCTGGTCAGCCAATTGGCGGGCCTGAACATGATCCTCATCAGCCAAGGACATCGGAACGCGGTAGCCCAAAGCGATCATGGCTGAGAGCCTTTCGCCGAGAAAAATGGGAAGGACTAGAAATAAATTCATACCAAGCCCAGCCAGAGGCGAAAGATATTGCGGGATCTCTTTGTTCGCATCTATCAGTGCGTATTCTGGATTTGAATAAAGTTCTCGCTCCTCCAAAGAAGTGAGTTTAATCGGTTCCAGCCGGTTTCTACCCCTTGGGTTGTCATCCTTCACGTACATGAGTCCCGTATTTGCTTTCTTGTTTTTGAGGAGTGCCAAGCCCACGCAGTCACACAGAAAAATTTCGCTCATGCGGGTGAGTACGGTATTCGCAATCTTTTTGGTGTCTAGGGCGGAGAGGATAGAGCGATCGATTTCATTCATGATAGTCATTGTGTTGAATTGTTTGTCCAATCTGTCTGCCATGGCATTGAAGGATGCTGCAAGCTCCTCGAACTCGTCGCCGCTTGTAACGGTCACTTTGGTTTGGAAATCTCTCTGTGCGATGCGGCGGGTGCCCTCTTGCAGCTTTTCTAGCGGGATCAGGCTTCTCCGGATCTGGTTGAAACTCATGAGCAGGACAATCCATAAAGATAGAAGGAAAATAAGAAAGAAGGTTTTCTTGAAATCGGCCATGGGTGCAAAAACGTTGGCTTTGGGCTCACTCATGACCAAGATCCACTTGGGTGCGAAGAAATCGAACCTGGTAAAAATGGACAAATACCTTGCCACATACGCCGTATCCCCGTGTTTCCACTCG
>JASFTV010000346.1:0-4056 GCA_050050615.1 Desulfobacteraceae bacterium | reverse complement strand
TTTCGGCATCGGTCGCCATGGAGGCCTATGACGCAGGGGAAACCTTGTTCATAGACGCGATGCCAGCCAATTTCTATGAAAAGCGCCGCATTCAGGGGGCGATCAACATGCCCTTGGCCCTTTTCGACATCATGTACATGATGGCCTTGAGTGAGGAAAGCAAGGACAAAAAAATCATCGTTTACGGCCGCACCCTCAGCAGACGGTATGATGCAGAGGTGGCCAACAAACTGGTGCTGCGCGGCCACAAGAATGTGAGTCTCTTGGACGGCGGATTCTGGGCTTGGGAGAAGAAAGGTTATCCCGTCGAGTGGGAGGAAGAGGAGACTTGATAGGACCATGAAAAGCGTTTGGCGGCTCATTAAGCGAATCGTGACAAATGAATATCTCGCTTTTGCTCTAAGAATATACATAGGGTTTGTCTTCATCTATGCAAGCATGAGCAAGGTTCCTTACCCTGCTCAGTTTGCTGAGAACGTGGCCGCCTACCAGTTGGTCCCCTACTGGTTTCTGAATTTCGGAGCCGTGTTCTTACCATGGTTGGAATTCATTGCCGGCCTGTTTCTCATTATTGGCCTGAGGACGCGCGCAGCGGCAACCATCATTGGCCTCATGCTTGTCATGTTTCTGGTGATGATTCTCATCAACATGTCTTGGGGAGCGGAGATCACGTGCGGTTGCTTTGATACCGTAGGGGAGTCGCTCGGATGGAAGAAAGTGATCGAAGATACGATTTGGCTCCTCTTTACCATCCAGATCTTCTTCTTTGACAGAATTTTCTTTTTCCGCATAGGAGGCTTGTTGCCCACGAGACGCAGCAAACAAGCTTCTGTTGCTGCTTGATGACAGGAAGGGATATGCTTTCGCGATCAAAATATGTATTTTTACCGTTTATCTGTGTTCTGCTGACATTGCATATTTCCTGTACCTCCAAGGAAAAGTACGCTGGGACCTACAAAGCAGAAGGCGCAGAAACGGCAGGCCAAGCGGAGACGTATATTGAATTGAAAGAAAATGGTGAGGGCGCCTGGAGAACGGGTGATGAAGAGGTCTCCTTTACATGGTATTTGAAAGGCGGCGAACTGAGATTGAACACGAAAGAAGGGGGCGTCATTGTTGGGCAGATTCAAGATGGCACTTTTCAGATCACACTACCAGGTGCAATGCGCATGAGTTTCAAGAAGGTCGAATAGTCGGTCCCATCGGCGTTCCTTCAAGAGTTAAGCATTGTCTCCAACGCAGCGTCCAAAGCAGGGTCAAAAATAACCCTGCTTTTTTCATGCCCGCTCGTGGTTTAGGCCCTTTTCAATAAAATCGTGATACGATTTTATCTAACGCGACATTATCGCTCCCATGGCGAAAGGCTGAAAGATAGAGAAGCTGAAAGCGAATAGCTCTCGTGAGCACACAAGGCCCCGCTGGCACGGGATCCCTGTCTGCCTCAGGCAGGTCCGTTTCACTGCGACAGGCAAGTCCACTTCGTTCCGACAAGCAGCAGGGAATTCAAATTCAAAAGGCTTATGAAATACAGCGGCTTCGCTCGGGGGGCTTACCAAGCATCGTACCGTTGCCGTATTGACCTGTTTCTATGTCCACCGTTATAATAGGAGAGTATCGGAAAGCGAGGATCCGAATTGGAGAACCGGTGGGATATACGTAAGGATTTGGGCTCCGGGCCCCTCCCTGAGGCTATTGTTTCACCCGTAGATGGCGCAGAAATGGTCCTGGTGCCCAAAGGGCCATTTACCATGGGAATAACAAAAGGGGAGCTGCAACAGATATTCGTCATAGATCAGAGGCAGAATCCAGTATTTGTTACAGAGATACCAGCCCGCAGCATCTATCTTGATGCATATTATATGGACAGGTATCCGGTGACCAATTACCAGTATCGGAACTTCGTTGAAGCCACCGGCCACCGAGAACCATACCTATGGGACCACCCTTTGTGGGCACAGCCTATGCAACCCGTTGTTTTTGTGGGTTGGGACGATGCAAGGGCTTACGCTGAGTGGGCAGGAAAATCTTTGCCCACGGAAAGTCAGTGGGAGAAAGCCGGGCGCGGTACGGACGGTCGTTGGTGGTCGTGGGGCTATGAGTTTCTTCCCGGCAAATGTAACTCCAGAGAATACGGTCTTGAACGTACTTCAGAAATCGGGCTCTTTGACGCAGGTATGAGTCCTTATGGATGCTATGACATGTGCGGCAATGTGTGGGAGATGTGTGAGGGTCAATGGTTAGGTGAGCATCTGCCCATGCGTGGAGGGTGTTTTTTGGGCTCTGCCACATTTGTTAGGATCACCTGTCGCTGGACTCCCGAGGACCCTGTCAATGGGGCTCACTGGCTTGGGTTCCGCTGCGTCAAAGGAATTCCCACCTAATACAAACGCATTAAGTAAACATACTCAGTGCGTTTGTATTAACGCCCATCTAGCAATAGATTTCATTCCTTGGGGCACCATTGGGCACCGTATCACTTCCCAATTGAGGCTGCCGCGTATGGCAAAGACTATTGAACCTTCAGCGACGCGTATTTTGCTTGTCCGCCACGGGGAGACCGAATGGAATCGGATTCGCCGATTCCAAGGAAGGAGCGACTTGCCGCTAAACCCTCGAGGCAGAGACCAGGCCCGTGCTTTAGCTCTGGCATTGAGGGATGAAATCCTCACAGCCATATACTCAAGCCCTCTGATTCGGGCCATGGAGACGGCTCGTCTCATAAAAAATTTCCATCCCTCAGTTCCACTGTATGAGGAAGAGGGCCTGATTGAAATGGATCTGGGGGATTTCGACGGCATGGGAGCAGGATATTGGGCTCAACAGCACCCGGACTTCCGCAAAACCTGGCAGGAAAGGCCCGCGTCTGTCAGAATGCCTGGTGGAGAAAGCCTCCCCGAGGTCCAGGCAAGGGCCATCGCTACACTGGAACGGATCGCTCAGCTTCACGCACCCGACAGGACCCTGTTGCTCTGCAGCCATAATTTTGTGATCCTTACCCTCTTGTGCCATGCCCTGGAGATCTCTCTAGATAGATTTCGAGATTTGCGACAGGAAACAGCAGCTTTCAATGTCCTTTACAAGGGAAAGAACAGGTTGTGGGCCGAAGTGGTGAATGAGCGTTCCCATCTTCAAAAGTACGAGGAGGAATGATAGCTGTAAATGTTCATTTGAGTTGTATGCATATAAAGCTTGTTACAAAACCTTGCTAGCACTGATTATCTCAGATTCCAGCAAGAGATGTCCCAGGTCTGTGCAGCAGCGCCGCGACCCGGTATTATGATTTCATCAGATAGTGCCTATTTTCAAAGGGCGCGGGAACTTTCGATTAGCGAATGGTATCAATAAGGTTTGTTGAATACAGCAGTCTGATTACTTTATGGTAGAATGGGCATCGAAGGATCCGAGACAGCAATCCCGTTCTCATGGCGATCGCCTCTAGTTTGTCAGGTCATAGGAGAAAGATTTTTTTCTTTAAGGTGGCGTTCTTAATCTACGTATAGTTAGGAAGCCCTTTCGCCCCAAATTGACTTTAGTGCCTTAGTGCGTACATCGATAAAGGCTGGGTCCGTTTTAAGAGTTCTTGCCTCTTTCAGATCGCCTCTTATCGGAAAATCCTTTGCAAAGGATAATTCGATATTTTCCTTCACTTTGCCCGGGCGGGCCGTCAATATGACGAGACGACTGGACAGAAAAACCGCTTCCTCAACATCATGGGTGATAAATAAGATCGTCTTCTTTGTCTTCTTCCAGATCTTCAGGAGTTCGATCTCCATCTCCTCTCTCGTAAGGGCATCGAGCGCGCCAAAGGGTTCATCCATTAAGAGCACTTCCGGGTCATTGGCTAAGGCTCTCACGATGGCAACCCTCTGTTGCATACCGCCAGAGAGATTGTAGGTGGCAGCATCGCTGAACTCCGATAACCCCACCATCTGAAGATATTCTTCCACCCTCTGACGCCTATCCCTCTTGGCAATTCCTTTCATTTGGAGGCCAAATTCGGCATTTCCCATGACGCTCTTCCAGGGAAATAAGGCGTATTCCTGAAATACGACACCG
>JASFTV010000345.1:0-4064 GCA_050050615.1 Desulfobacteraceae bacterium | reverse complement strand
ATGTCACCCAGGGCGTAACCCTCCTTTCAGCGAAAAAGGAAGTGATTGGACTTTGTGGCAAGGCTTGTGACCAGGGTTGAACCGCAGGATTCAATAGGGCCTCCTTGGGCGGATAAAGGGTTAGAGGAATGAGGCCTCAACCATGCGAGCACTTTTGAACATCACTAAGTTCTAGAGGAAGGCTGAGCCGTCCATCCATAAGGCGCACGTTTCTGATGAGCAGTGAAGAAAAGAAATTCGGCCCCTATACCTCGGAGGAATATTTCGCGGAGATTGAAAAATTCCACGGCCACATGGCCCCTGGCCTGATCGTGGGAGGGTTCATGGTTGAAATGGCGCGAAAACATATTGCCAAAGGGGTGCTCTTCGACGCCATTTGCGAGACCTCACAGTGCCTGCCCGACGCCATTCAGATGCTGACCCCGTGCACAGTCGGGAACCGCTGGCTGAAAATCTTCGATCTGGGTCGCTTTGCCCTGGCCCTTTTCGACAAATACACGGGTTACGGCGTGCGGGTGTTTGTTGATCCTGAAAAACTGGAACCCTTTGCCGAAATCAAAGCATGGTTTTTCAGAACCGATCCTAAGAAAGCACAGGATTCAGAGCGGCTGCTCGCCCAGGTCAAGGAGACGGGTGAAAAGATCCTGACATCGCAACGCGTCAGGGTCAAACCACAAGCGCTGGGCAAGCAGCATAAAGGGCGGATCGGCATGTGCCCCTTGTGTGGAGAGGCTCATCCCCTCAAGGACGGCTCGGCTTGCCTGGGTTGCCAAGGGCAAGCACCTTACGCATAGATGCCTTAAGGTGTCGTTTTCACTCCTAAAGCCCCCTCACTGAACCCACCCCCTTTTTCCTTGACATCCCATTCTGCGTTGGCTAACGTATAACCACTTTATAGCTAAAATATAGCTTCGTCTGAGGGGGGTCAGAATGATCATTGGCGAGATACTGGCAAGAAATGCCAGGATGTATGGGGATGAGATCGCCCTAATCGAAAGAGAGCCGCAGAAGAGCTCAAGAAGGACGATTACCTGGAAAGCATTCGATGAGATGGCCAACCAGGTCGCCAATGGCCTGATTCAAAAGGGCATAAAAAAGGGGGACACGGTGGTTCACCTCATGATGAATTCCCTCGAGTGGCTTCCCGTTTATTTTGGCATTTTGCGGACAGGTGCCTGGGCGGTGCCTCTCAATTTTCGCTTTACCGCGGATGATATCCGCTACTGCGCAGAGATTGCAGAGGGCAAGGCGATGGTCTTCGGGGAGGAATTTGTTGACCGGGTTAATGTAATCAAATATGATCTCACGGCCACAAAGGATTGGATTTTTGTTGGACCGAATGAGTTGAAGCCTAATGATGCCGAATCCTTTGACGATTTCTTGAAGACCGGGTCAACGGATCATCCAAATGTTCCGATAAGTCTCCTGGATGATGCGGCCCTCTATTTTACCTCGGGCACCACCGGCACGCCAAAGCCGATTCTTCTGACCCAAAGGAACCTCGAATCTTCGTGTATCATTGAAAATCGTCACCATAACCAGACCCATGAAGATAACTTCCTTTGTATCCCGCCCCTCTATCATACTGGGGCCAAAATGCATTGGTTCGGAAACTTTATCGTGGGTGCCAAGGCTGTCATCTTGAAAGGGGTCAAACCCGAGTGGATCATTGAAGCGGTTTCTGAGGAGCAGGCCACGATCGTCTGGTTACTGGTGCCATGGGCTCAAGATATCCTTGTAGCCATTGAAAATGGTCAGATCAAACTGGAGGATTACAAGCTGGACCAGTGGCGGTTGATGCATATCGGTGCTCAGCCTGTACCGCCCAGTCTGATCAAGAACTGGAAAAAGGTATTTCCCCATCATGATTACGACACAAATTATGGGCTGAGCGAATCTACGGGACCGGGGTGCGTCCATCTCGGCATAGAGAACCTACATAAAGTGGGGGCCATCGGCGTGCCCGGCTTTGACTGGGAATGCAGGATTGTTGATGATCAGTTCAGGGATGTTCCTAAGGGAGAGCCAGGGGAATTGGCTGTCAAAGGGCCAGGAGTCATGAAGGAATACTACAAAAACCCTGAGGCGACAAGGAATACGCTGCTAGATGAATGGCTCCTGACCGGCGATATGGCGCGCTTTGATGAGAATGGATTCATCTGGCTCGTGGACAGGAAAAAGGACGTTATTATCACGGGTGGAGAAAATATCTTTCCGGTGGAAATAGAGGACTTCCTGATGGAAAATGAGAAGATCCAGGATGCGGCCGTGATCGGCGTCCCTGATGAACGACTGGGAGAGATCGTGACAGCCATTGTCAAGGTCAAACCTGGCAAAGAAATGACCGAGGAAGGGATATTTGCGTATTGCGAGTCGTTGCCAAGGTATAAAAGACCGAGGAGGGTGTTCTTTGCCGATGTTCCCCGCAATCCAACGGGGAAGATCGAAAAGCCGAAATTGAGGAAAAAGTACGCAGGCAAGTCCGAGAGCTTCAAGGTATGAAGGCGATCAGGAAATTTATTTGAAGTCCCGTGGCCTGCTTTTTTAAAAGACATGGCGCTTCATGCGGATTGAGATCTCAAAACCATTTAGGGGGTAAAGATGCACAAACTACTTACAGATTCTCCTGGAAAGGAGATGCTTCTTCTGGGCAATGAGGCTATCGCCCGCGGAGCGTTGGAGGCAGGCGTCGCCTTTGCAACCTGCTATCCGGGAACTCCTTCATCCGAGATTCCGGAGCAATTTTTTGTCATCAGTCAAGAGACGGATCTCTATTTTGAGTATTCAACCAATGAAAAGGTGGCTTTGGAGGTCGGTGCCGGGGCTGCGATCAGCGGACTGAGGACCATGGTGACTATGAAACATGTGGGTTTGAACGTGGCGGCAGACCCCTTGATGACCTTGGCTTATACGGGCGTTGAGGGAGGTATGGTGATTGTAAACGCGGACGATCCGTATCTTTTCTCAAGCCAGAACGAGCAGGACAATCGCTATTACGCGAGACTCTCGAGTTTGCCCATGCTGGAGCCGACCAATACACAGGAAATGAAGGATTGGACCGTTGCTGCCTTCGAACTCTCAGAGGAGCTGCAGCTTCCGGTCATCTTGAGGACGACGACCCGGTTGGCCCATATAAGGGGAGGGGTGAAACTGGGGAAACTGAGATCGAGAACGACCAAGACCACCTTCAAAAAGAACCCTTTCCATTACGTGTGCGTGCCGGCCGTTTCTCGAAATCTGCACAAGCTCCTTCTAGAAAGATACGATCGCGCCCTGGAAAGATCCGAGAAATCCCCATTTAATGAAATGATGGGCAGCGGGAAGCGGGGCATCGTGGCCAATGGCGTCAGTTTCAATTATGTGAAAGACGCTGTTTCGGATCTTGGCATCGAGCATGAAGTGAGCATTCTCAAATTGGGTTTCTCGTATCCTGTGCCCAAGGATCTGTGTGCTCGTTTCATGAAACCGCTTGAGAAGGTGCTTGTGGTGGAAGAGCTGGAGCCGGTCGTGGAACACGACCTCAGGGCGATCGCCCAGGAAAAGGGGCTCAACATATCGATCAAAGGAAAAGGTGTCGGCGGCCTGACTCGCCTTTATGAATATGATCCGGGCATGGTCAGAAAAGCAATCGCCGAATATATGGGGCTGGATTATCAGGCACCCGCGGCAGTGGATACATCCGACCTGCCAACCCTTCCTGGGAGACCACCCAACCTCTGTGCCGGGTGTCCTCACAGGGCCACTTTTTATGCGGTAAAGCAGGTCTATGGCACGGAGGCCATTCACCCGACGGATATCGGTTGTTACACCCTTGGGCTTCTGCCACCCCTTTCCATGGGCGATCTCGTGATCTGCATGGGATCTTCAGTGAGTTCCTCCTGCGGCTTCTCCAGAGCCACGGATCAGAAAGTGGCCTCTTTTATCGGCGATTCGACATTTTTCCATTCAGGGATCACCGGACTCATCAATGCCGTACACAATAACCACAAGTTCACTCTGGTCATTATGGACAACGGCACCACGGCCATGACCGGCCACCAGCCTCATCCGGGCGTGGATTCCAC
>JASFTV010000344.1:0-4088 GCA_050050615.1 Desulfobacteraceae bacterium | reverse complement strand
GGTCCAGCCCGAGGGCGGCCATACGAACCGCCTTTCTGGGGTCAAGACCATCCACCCCGGTCACGGGACAGCCGCCAGAACAGGTCCCGCATGTGAAACAGACATCAGCCCACTCAGGGGTAACCCTGAGCTTGCTCTCTTTCGGATTTACGGTTACTGCTTCCATTCATAGCCTCCTTTTTACGCCTTTCTTCACCTTCCCCACTAGCGGGCTTTTCTAACCCGCTGACCCAGGAATGTCAATATCTAAACTTTTCATGGCTAGTCTTGACCCAGAGATCTTCATTTGCCTGGGCGTTGGAAGCTTCACTTTATCTAATAGTTAAAATGTAGCTACAATGTGAATATTTGTGGTTGCTATTCCTTTTCCAATCGGTTATATATGCCCATGGAATTTCGGAATAAAGGAGGAAGCGTTATGGATTTTCAGTTAAGCGAAGAATTGCAGATGTTGCGAGATATGGCGCGTGACTTCGCAGCGGAACAGATTGCCCCACATGCGGATGAATGGGATGAAAAGCATTATTTCCCCTATGAAGAGGTGATGAAGCCCATGGGCGAATTGGGCTTTTTCGGGACCGTCATTCCCGAGGAATATGGAGGCAATGAGATGGGCTGGTTGGCGGCCATGATTCTTACCGAGGAGATTGCAAGGGCGTCCAGTTCCCTCAGGGTACAGATCAACATGCAAACCTTGGGCTGTGCTTACACAATCTACAGGTACGGATCGGATGAATTGAAGAAAAAATACATTCCCAAGTTTGTGAGCGCAGAGTATGTCGGTGCCTTCGCAATTACGGAACCGAATGCGGGCTCCGATGTGATGGCCATGAAGTCTACAGCCGTGGACAAAGGAGATCACTGGCTCCTGAACGGCTCCAAGACCTGGATTTCCAATGCCACGGTCGCTGATTCAATTATCTACTATGCGTACACTGACAAGAAGGCTAGAGGAAAAGGGCTCTCCGCTTTTGTCGTAGAGCTCAAGAACTTCAACGGTATCACCACGACCGATCTTGACAAGGTTGGAACCCGGAGCACGCCTACCGGGGAAATCTATTTAGAAGATACCAAGGTGCCCAAGGAGAATATTCTGGGTAAACCGGGTGATGGCGCAAGAATTGTTTTTGGGTCTCTAAATCAGACGCGTCTGTCAGCCGCTGCAGGAGCTGTAGGCTTGGCACAGGCATGCCTTGATGCGGCAACAGCCTACTGCAAGGAAAGGGAGCAGTTCGGCAAACCAATTAGCCAGTTTCAGATGAACCAGGATCTGATCGCTCAGATGGCATGTGAGATTGAAGCCGCACGCCTCATGGTCTATAAGGCTGCCTGGCAGAAGGATCAGGGTAACCTGGGAAACACCCTCGAGGTGGCTCAGGCCAAATACCTGGCTGGTGAAGTGGTGGCAAAGAGTTCCCATCTAGCTATGAGGATACTGGGCGCCTATGGCTATTCCACAGAGTACCCAGTTGCAAGGTATTATAGAGATGCGCCTGCCTATGAGATCGTGGAAGGTTCCACAAATATCTGTAAGTGGATCACAGCCCTTGATCAACTGGATATTCGCAAGGCCAACCGGTAACCTCGTATCGTGTCCCAGAAATACGCTTAATATGTCCTTATAAGGATAGGAGGATTCATGCTGTTGAGGGCCGCCGGGGGGTCTCTCCTCAGAGCCGCAACCAACATTCGTCCTGGGCCCTTTCAACGGCCGTTCGACCTGCTCACCGCCCTGAGTAAAGTCGAAGGGCACCAAATTTTTGCCAGTCGCCCCGGAGCAGCCCCATAAGAGTTGCTTTCAAGCGAAGATACTCTTCTGTGCCCGGGGCACCTATTGATGTTATGGGGGCGTGAAAGGAGCCCCTTGCAAATTTGAGTTGCGGATCTGAGAGACCAACCCCGACGGCCCCCGGTCGTCGTTGTCATTTGGATAAGTTATTTGTGTTACAACACACTAGAATAACCTTTGATAAACGCTCATGAATGCCCATCAGGCTGCTTCAAGCGGCCTGATTGTGCGTTTCGGTCCAGACTAATCGCTCGCCGACACGTAGAACCAAGGAGGAAAAAGATGAGACCTTATTTTCAGGAAATGACTCCCTTTGGAAGACCTCTGACGGATAAGCAAAAGGAGGATGGAAAGGAAAACGTTGATGAAATCCACAAGGTGGAAACCCAGGTGGCCGAAGCCATAGAGGCCGTAAAGAATGCGGGCATTCCGGCTGAGGTTATCAAAAAGAGAGGCCAGACCACGGTCTGGGAAAGGATTGAATATCTCGTGGATCCTGGCACCTGGTGCCCCCTTCATACCCTTTACAATCCCCTATTCAATGAAGAGGGGACCACCGGTGTGATTGACGGGCTTGCCAAGATCAACGGCAAATGGGCTGTGGTGATCGGTTTTGACAATAAGGTGATGGCCGGGGCCTGGATCGCTGGACAGGCCGATAACCAACTCAGGGTCACGGACATTGCCAAGCGACTGCATGTGCCGCTCTTATGGATCGTAAACTGTAGCGGTGTCAAACTGACGGAACAGGAAGAGGTCTACGCTAACCGAAGGGGTAACGGCACGACCTTTTTCCGCCACGCCGAACTTGAGAAGCTGGCCATTCCCGTCATTGCAGGTATTTATGGAACAAACCCGGCCGGCGGCGGCTACCAGGGCATCAGCCCCACCATCCTACTCGCCCACAAGGATGCCAATATCGCCGTAGGGGGCGGCGGTATTGTGGGCGGCATGAGCCCCAAGGGCTACTTTGATGAAGAGGGCGCTGAACAACTCATTGACGCCACGCGCCATTTCAAACAGGTGCCTCCGGGCAGTGTCCCCATCCATCACCAAGAGACAGGGTTTTTCAAGGAGGTCTACGACACCGAATTCGAGGTCCTCGAAGCACTGAAAAAATACATGGATATGGCTCCTGCCTACGACCCCCAGTTTTTCCGTGTGGCTGAGCCTAAAGAACCGAAATTTTCTGGCGATGACCTAAACTACCTGGTTGCCTTTAATCAGAAGAGAAGCTACAACTTCATGGAAGTGCTTGCCCGGATTTTTGATAACAGTGAGCACATGGAGTTCAGGCCGGGTTATGGCCCCGAGGTATATACAGGCTTGGCCAAAATCGATGGCTTCCTGGTAGGGTTCATCGGAAACATCCAGGGTTTCTTGGGTCAAAACTATCCTGAATACGCCCCCTACCCTGCTATCGGCGGAAAGCTTTACCGGCAGGGTTTGATCAAGATGAATGAGTTTGTCACCCTCTGTGGCCGGGACAGGGTTCCCATTGTCTGGTTCCAGGATACCAGCGGCATCGATGTGGGCGACACTGCTGAAAAAGCGGAATTGCTGGGGCTCGGACAGTCCTTGATTTACTCCATCGAGCAGACCGATGTCCCCCAGATGTGTATTATCCTCCGAAAGGGAACAGCGGCTGCCCATTACATCATGGGTGGGCCCACAGCGAATAACCACAACGCCTTTACCCTGGGCACGCCTACAACGGAAATCTATGTCATGCACGGGGAAACGGCCGCAGCAGCCTCCTTCTCTAGGAGATTGGTTAAAGAAAAGGACGCTGGGAAGCCGCTACAGCCCATCATTGACAGAATGAATGCTCTGGCACAAGCATATCACGATAAGTCCAGGCCTATCTATTGTGCGAATAGAGGCTTTGTGGATGAGGTCGTCTCTTTTGCGGACATAAGAAGATATATCGTTGCTTTTGCGGGATGCGCTTACCAGAACCCCATCTCCCTCTGCCCGCATCACCACATGATGATTCCAAGAATTATCAAGGGATAACCGTGAAGGGTTAAGCCCCCAAAGGGGCTTAACCCTCTGTGTTGATGAGGGTCCTTTTTGAAAGAGCAAACGGGTGAGTCACCAATCCAATTGCGAAGACGCCCTTCCTGTCGAACCGTCTCAATGCTTGCTCTTCATTTTACCCGTGCCGTCTCTTGACTCTTTTTGATTTCTGGGCTATATCACCCTTGTCCAAAAACGAATCAGTGCTTCGTGCGAGTCATGGGGGTCTCTTTTCAAAAACGAAGGGCATCGAGGAACAGTTATGCAAAAAGGGGTAGCA
>JASFTV010000343.1:0-4130 GCA_050050615.1 Desulfobacteraceae bacterium | reverse complement strand
TCAAGAAGAGAAGATATGAAGAACATGCTGAATCAGTTCTACAGAAGCAACAAAAAGATCAAAGGAAACATCTTCCATGCGCTACACAATGTAAAACCTGATTACCTCTTGTGAGATGAAAGAGCAACCCATTTGAAAGAGCCTCTCAATGTCACATTGAACCCGGACAAGAGCGTACCCTAAACATAACCCTTCGAGGAAGAAGAATAAGGGTTTTCACCTGTCCTATGAGCCAGAAAGGCCTCCGCATCATCGTTCTTCCAGTCCGGATGGCGATTTGCCGTCTCCGGCCAACCTCCGAGGTGCCTAAATGGGCAGGGAGCAAAGGCTTCTGCTCGATTACCCGAACAGAGGAAGAACTCTCCGTGGTCTGTCCGGAATCTGACGCCCCCGACAATGTTCTCTCAGACAAAGGGTGGCGTTGTCTCAAGATTCAGGGCCCTTTGACTCTTTCAGAAGTGGGTGTGCTTTCTTCATTGGCACATCCGCTTTCAAAAGCCGGCGTGAGCATTTTTGCCATATCGACTTTCGATACAGATTACCTGCTCGTGAGGGACGAGGAACTCGCTCAGGCGATTCTTGCTCTCACTCAAGCCCGCCATGAAGTCATCTCAGGAGATGGGTCGTCGCTTTAAACCCTGTCTTGGCCTTTTCATACGCTAAATACTCAGGATTTCAACTTGACACGCCATAACCAGTTCCCTATAGTCCCAAAAGTCTGCGGGGCGGCGGTCTTACTTAGCGAGGCTGAAACCTCGTATTATGAGCAGGCCGTTCCCATTGGTTAACCCGCTCAGAAAGATCGAAAGGAACCTCCATGCCAAAACGGGATGACATAAAAAAGGTGATGATCATCGGGTCCGGTCCCATTGTCATAGGCCAGGCGTGCGAATTCGACTATTCAGGCACTCAGGCCTGCAAGGCGCTACGAAAGCTGGGCTATGAGATTATTCTGGTCAATTCAAATCCCGCGACCATTATGACAGATCCCGGTATGGCGGATGTGACCTACGTAGAACCCCTCAACGTGACGACCATGGAGGAAATCATCGCAAAGGAGAGGCCGGATGCCATCCTTCCAAATCTGGGTGGACAGTCCGGACTGAATCTTTCCTCTGAACTCGCACGGAGAGGCATTCTTGAAAAATATGGGGTTAAGGTCATTGGTGTTGAGGTGGATGCCATCGAGAGAGGTGAAGACAGGATTGCATTCAAAGAGACGATGGAAAGGCTCAACATTGAAATGCCGAAGAGCAGTCCTGCATTTAGTATTGAAGAGGCTGAGAAGATAGCCGCCGAACTGGGTTATCCTGTCGTGATCCGTCCCGCCTATACCCTTGGGGGAACCGGAGGGGGGCATGTCTATAATGTGGAGGAACTGCGAACGGTCGTCAGCCGAGGTATCTCAGCAAGCCTGGTGGGGCAGGTCCTGGTAGAGGAGTCCGTCTTGGGATGGGAGGAACTGGAACTTGAGGTGGTGCGTGATGCAAAAAACCAGATGATCACGGTTTGCTTCATTGAAAATGTGGATGCCATGGGCGTGCACACAGGCGATTCATACTGCACAGCGCCCATGCTCACCATTGATCCGGAACTTCAGAAGCGTCTTCAGAAATATTCTTATGATATTGTGGAGGCGATCCAGGTCATCGGAGGGACGAATATTCAGTTTGCCTATGACCCTGAGACGGGCAGGGTGGTCGTCATCGAGATCAACCCGAGAACCTCACGCTCATCAGCCCTCGCTTCCAAGGCGACAGGATTCCCAATCGCATTGATCTCCTCCATGCTGGCAGGCGGCTTGACCTTGGATGAGATCCCTTACTGGAGAGAGGGGACACTCGATAAATATACACCATGGGGCGACTACGTGGTGGTCAAGTTCGCGCGTTGGGCCTTTGAAAAATTTGAAAAGGCTGAAGATAAGCTGGGCACACAAATGCGAGCCGTCGGTGAGGTGATGAGCATTGGCAAGACTTACAAGGAGGCCTTTCAGAAAGCGATCCGCTCCCTAGAAAACCGGCGATACGGGTTAGGCTTTGCGCAGGATTTTCATGAAAGGAGCCTTGAGGCGTTGATGGATTTTCTGGCGTACCCCTCCAGCGATAGGCAGTTTATCATGTACGAGGCTTTGCGAAAGGGCGCCAGTGTGGAATTGCTCTACAAAAAGACGTATATCAAACCTTGGTTTATCCAACAAATGAAAGAACTCGTTGACCTTGAGGAGAAGATACTTGCTTTCAAAGGGAAGACCCTTCCGGATGAGCTGCTGACTCAGGCTAAAAGGGACGGTTTCTCAGACCTCTATCTCTCGCAGATCTTGGGCATACCAGAAAGGGATATCCGAGAGCGACGAGCATCTTTTGGGGTTGTTGAAGGCTGGGAGCCCGTTCCCGTGAGCGGCGTTGAGAAAGCGGCTTACTATTACTCCACCTACAATGGTCCTGACCAGGTTGAGAGCAGTTCAAGACGCAAGATCATGGTCTTGGGCGGAGGCCCCAACCGTATCGGGCAGGGCATCGAGTTTGATTATTGTTGCGTTCACGCCGCATTCGCATTGCGCGACGAAGGATATGAATCCATTATGGTCAACTGCAATCCCGAGACCGTGTCCACAGACTTTGATACCTCTGACAAACTTTATTTTGAGCCGCTCACCGTGGAAGACGTTTTGAGCATCTATGAAAAGGAAAGGCCAGAAGGTGTCATCGTTCAGTTCGGCGGACAGACCCCCCTCAATATTGCGAATGAACTGGCTGATGCAGGGGTTAAGATCATCGGGACCTCACCCGACACCATAGATTTGGCCGAAGACCGCGACCGTTTCCGCCAGATGATGCGAAAACTCGGCATCCCGCAGCCTGAATCCGGGATGGCGAGTAACTTGGATGAAGCTCTCAGCGTCGCTGAAAGAATCGGTTATCCATTGATGGTGCGCCCCTCTTACGTCTTGGGTGGAAGGGCGATGGAGGTGATTCACGATGAGGAGATGCTAAGACGTTATGTGGCTGCTGCGGTTGGGGTGACACCTGAACGGCCCATACTGATCGACAAGTTTCTGGAAAATGCCATTGAAGCGGAAGCAGACGCGATTGCAGATGGTACAGACGCCTTTGTTCCCGCGGTGATGGAACATATTGAACTGGCCGGTATCCATTCCGGGGATTCCGCCTGCGTCATTCCTCCTATCAGCATCGCTCCTAAACAAATTGAAACAATCTACGATTATACCAGGAAGATTGCTGTGGAGCTCCATGTGGTCGGTCTCATGAATATCCAGTATGCCATCGCGAATGATATGGTCTATATTCTTGAAGCGAATCCGCGCGCTTCAAGAACCGTCCCTTTGGTGTCGAAGGTGTGCAATGTCTCCATGGCTCGTATTGCCACGCAGCTCATGCTCGGAAAGAAGATAAAGGACCTCGATGTCAAGCCGAGTGTCATCCCTCACTTTGGCGTGAAGGAGGCGGTTTTTCCCTTTAATATGTTCCCGGAAGTGGATCCCCTGCTGGGTCCGGAGATGCGCTCCACGGGTGAGGTTCTTGGAATGGCCGATTCGTTTGGTCTGGCCTTCTTCAAGGCTGAGGAGGCTGCCCAGCAATTGCTCCCTTCAGAGGGCACCGTCTTGATTACCGTCTCAGAGAGAGACAGATCGGCTGCCCTCGAAGTGGCCAGGCAATTTGAAGGCTTGGGATTTAGGATCAAGGCTACGGCGGGAACCCAGAAGTTCTTGGCGGGTCACGGCATTGATTCCGAGCACATTCTTAAGATTTATGAGGGCCGACCCAATATTGTTGACAGCATAAAGAATGGGGAAATCCAACTGGTGATCAATACGCCCAGCGGTAAACTGAGCAAGTTCGACGATTCCTATATCCGGAAGTCAGCGATCCGTTACAAGGTACCATACATAACGACAGTGGCAGCAGCCCTTGCGGCCGCCAAGGGGATCAGGGCCGTCCGAAAAGGCCACGGGAGCGTCAAGTCCCTCCAAAGCTATCATGCGGATATCAAATAGAGGGAAGTTTTCACGGTCACTTGCTATCAGCCAAAATATTAGGCAGCCACGGTGGGCTGCCCTACGGTCTACTCGGCTCGGCGCGGTAGCCGATGCTATGTCTTCATCATCA
>JASFTV010000342.1:0-4133 GCA_050050615.1 Desulfobacteraceae bacterium | reverse complement strand
TCTTTAATTCTTTGATATCGTTCAAAAGCATCGTCCTGATCAATATTGCACCGTCGTTATGATCTTCGGAAAAGGGGCATGCCCCGGGAAGTACAGAATGTAGCTCCTTTGACCCGATGAAACGCCGTGGAAACGCTTCTGAACGAACCTAAGTCTTTGCTATGAACGTTAAGCCTTCGACAGTGGTGGTGGCCCTTAGCGGGGGCGTGGATAGTGCTCTTGCTGCCGCGCTTCTGAAAAAGCGCGGATGGGAGGTTTGTGGTCTCCATTTCTTGTTGCCCGTCCCTCCAGCGAAGCGCAAAGCGAAGATGGCCTCCGCAGGACGGATCGCTGGGCACCTACAGATACCTATCTCTTTTTTGGACCTGGAAGAAACCTTCAATAAACGGGTGATCGATCCCTTTATCGATTCGTATCTAAGTGGCTTGACTCCCAATCCCTGTGTCTGGTGCAATCAGGTCGTTAAATTTGACCGGCTCCTGGATTACACTCGCAGAATGGAGATCGAACACATCGCAACAGGTCATTATGCAGAAATCAGAAGAGGGGAGGGCAGTCGGGTAGAGTTGTGGCGAGGGAAAGACAAGACCAAAGAACAAACCTATTTTCTTCACCGCCTTAACGCGGAGCATTTGTCGAAAATTGTTTTTCCATTGGGAAACATGTTAAAAAAGGAGGCGCGGCATCTTGCAGCAGATTTGGGATTGCCAGATGCATCGGAACCTGAAAGTCAGGAGATCTGCTTTGTTCCAGAGAACGACTACCGACTATTCTTAGAGCTTCGAAGGGGATATGAAATCGCTCGAAGAGGCGAGATCATTGACCGGGAAGGGCAAAAATTGGGTGAACACTCGGGGGTTTATAGATATACTATCGGGCAGAGACATGGATTGGGGATCGCCTCTCACCGACCCTACTATGTGATGGAGATAAGGCCGTATGAGAATCAAATCGTTGTGGGGAGGCGAGAAGAACTCCTCTCAACCCATGTGGAGGCTCATGGTTTTAACTGGCTGATGGGGGGCCCTCCCCAAAAAGGAATGGCGGCTTTGGCGCAGATCCGTTACAGGCACAAACCAGCCCCCGGAAGGCTGGAGGTCATCTCTCCCAAAGAGGCCAGGTTCAGATTTGATGAACCCCAATGGGCCATTACACCAGGTCAAGCCTTGGTCTGCTATGAAGGGGACAAGCTGCTGGGCGGAGGATGGATTAGGAAGACAGAAGGATGAAGGCGGAAGGCTCAAGACAAAGGAAGAAATTGAGAAAACAGTATCAGGTTGGGGAATGGGTAAAACATTTAAAATCATGACCCTTGGATGCAAGGTAAACCAATACGAATCTACCTATCTCAAGGAGGCCCTTTTTCGCGCAGGGTGGAGTCAAGCTTCCAAGGGAGACAGAGCGGATGCAAGCATTATCAATACGTGTATCGTCACCCAGAGGGCATCTTACCAATCGAGACAGGCCCTCAGGAGGGCCATAAGGGAAAATCCTTCAGGTATCATTGTAGCGGTCGGCTGCTATGCCCAGGTTTTTCCTCACGAACTCTCCGAGATAGAAGGCGTTGACCTGATAGCGGGCAATACAACGAAAAGTCAATTACCGGAGATTATGCAGACACTTAGTAAGGCACCCCGTTCGCGCCTTGTGTTAAAGGATTTTTCAGACCACACGCTCTTTGATTTTCTTCCGATAGAAGGGGCGTCGGGTCGAACCAGGGCCTTTTTGAAAATTCAGGACGGCTGTGAGTCATTTTGCAGCTTCTGCATTGTCCCTTTTGCCAGAGGGCCGTTGAGAAGTTTGGATCCAGACAAGGTGATATCCATGCTGAGATCCATGTCCGAAGAGGGCTACAAGGAGGTGGTCCTGACGGGTATCCATCTCGGCAAATATGGGGTCGATTTAGGTCATGGAATAGAGCTTAAACAACTCCTGGCTCTCATAGGAAAGGAAAAGCTCCCTTTGAGGATCAGACTGAGTTCCATAGAGCCCAAGGAGGTTGACCGGGAACTGATTGCGATGGTCGCTTCTGAAGAATGGCTCTGCCGACATTTTCATATTCCCCTGCAAAGCGGGGATAACAGGATTCTTAAAAGAATGAATAGAGATTACACGGCCCTTGAGTTCGCCAGACTTATTGAGGATGTCCACAAGAAGATCCCCTTTGTAGCTACAGGGGTAGATGCTATGGCTGGCTTCCCTGGCGAAGATGACAGGGCCTATCAAAACACCTATTCTCTGATTCAGAATTTGCCCGTATCCTATCTCCATGTCTTTCCCTTTTCTCCGAGAGAAGGAACACGTGCGGCGAGCTTTGCGGGTCAGGTCCATCAAAAGGAGGTCAAAGAGCGGACAGCAGGGCTCAGGGAGCTGGGTGAGAAGAAACGGATGGTGTTCCACCAATCGTGCCTGGGCAAATCCTTTGCGGTGCTCACCGAAGGCTGGGAATCAGAAGATAAGAAGATGATCAGGGGCTTGAGCGACAATTATTTGAGGGTCATTTTTCTTGCACCGCAATTGCTCCAAAATGAAATGATTCCTGTCACGATAGAAAAAATGGGAAAGCATATGGTGATTGGTTCGCGTCTACACACGGGATCGTAAGTGCTGCGATGGGCGCTATGCGATCTGGGATATGGGATGTGGGATTTTGCGATGTAAGGTTTGGGATATGAGAAGTGCGATATGGGACGGAGCTGATGAGGTTCAGATCCGGCACCGCACGTCTCATACCTCATTCTGGGCTTTCCCTTTGAGGATCACCCTTGCATCCACAGCCTGAGCGCCCTGACCTTCTTGAAAGACCATAACCGGATTGATATCGATTTCCTGAATCAGGGGAAGATCAACCAGCATTTGCGAAAGTCTTACCAACAGATCTGCTACTGCCCCAACGTCATAAGGCTTTTCCCCTCGGAGACCGCCGAGGATCTTGCTTCCTTTGATGCCATGAATCATCTGTCGGGCCACATCATGGTTGATGGGTGCCACACGCCAGACCACATCCTCCAAAGCCTCCACGAACACGCCGCCCAGGCCGAAGAGTACCACAGGGCCGAAAACATCATCGTGCTTTCCACCCAAGATAACCTCTCGGCCATTGCTCACCATAGACTGAACGAGCACCTCCGTCTCGTGGCTGCCTATGGCTTGAAAATCATGAAAGGTCCTGCCCACTTGATTCCCTTGCGGCCGCATTGTTCCAATATACCGGGGATGCTCTTTGCTGGGGTGAGAATGACTGCGAGGTCAATATCTCGATCAATCTCCTCCAGGGAGGGGTAGATCCTCTGGCCGAAAGCGACGCCTTTTCTCAACCCGACGGGCAAGACCTCACCCTCATATCCAAAGGAAAGGCAGTTTTGGACGATGTTTTTCGGGTAAAAGAATTTGGAAAATTGCATGGACTCTTCCATCACCTTCTCTTCCTCCGCCTCAGTTTTCTCGCCTCTTCCTTCCACCCTCGACGCTTTTTCCCTTTTGAGCGTCGCTGGAGATCGGTGTCCCTTTGCGCATCCAGAGTAAAGGTGCCTGCGGAAAGATCGGGCTGTTTTTGTTTCGCTTTCTCTTTCTTGGCCTCTCCGGACGCCCTCGCCTCTCGAGCCTCCTTGGGTACAGGGGGACCGGAGATCAGTCCGGCTGGAATCTCATGGGTCAAAAAGAGCTCCCCAAAGGGATAGAATGAAACGCCCTGTTCAAGGGCGGGTGCGGTGATCACTTCCAGCAAAACAGGTTTCGGGTCCCTGCGGCGGCCGATTCTCATAGCCATGTCCTGGACCGGAGAAAGGACAAGATACGTCTCCGATATCAGCCCTTTCTCCATGACATGGGCGTGGGCCCTTCTTCTGACGGCAATGTAGAGGACCTTGGGTAGGGATAGAGCGGGGTTTTCAGGATCAAGTTGCCAGCGTCTTTCTAGGACCTTGATCCGATCCTCCTCCCATTGAAAGAGGGATCTGTCCTTTCCGATGAGCACTTCATTAATGTGACCCTGCCTGACGTAGCTCCAGCCAGGCTCTTCATGAATGGCCCGCAGCAGTTGTTTGTATGTCACAGAGCCATCTTCATCTGGCACCAGACCGAATTCATCCGGTCTGTGACCGAGAATGTAGATCATGAGGCGACTGAGGCTG
>JASFTV010000341.1:0-4134 GCA_050050615.1 Desulfobacteraceae bacterium | reverse complement strand
GCAGCAAAATATGATTAAGCAGCTGTTCTCGGTTTCGCAGACAAGAGAAGCGGCCAAGCTTGAGGGAGCTGTGGCGCTCGCTCAATTCGGCCAGTATGAGCGAGCCTTGGAAGAATTTCACGCGCTACTCAAGGAAGGCACGCTACCCGTTGTAGCCGCCAAAAACATTCTCAGATGTTACATGGAGCTCTCTTCCCCGGATGAGGCGGTTGGGCAATTCAGAGAATGGGTGGTAGCCGGAGACGTGTTGACGCCGCAAGAGTTAAAACTCATTCGAGGTTTTATTGAGAATCTCCTGGAGAGGAAGGGCATTAAGAGGGAACTCCCGCACTTGATCGAAAAATCTCAAACCGACACTCCATCTTCGGAAAATGAGGAGGGCTTCCTGGACATCTCTTCAGTCTCCGTTGAACTGGGTAATGGTCCCCGTAAAGGAGATATGGTGGAGTTCCAGGTCACCTCCCAGTCGGGCAATACGATTAGCGTCAACATACCCGGTGAGCGGAGGGATCTGCTAGATGCCTTTAGACCTGGATTGCGCCTGCCCCAATTACAGTGCTACTCACCGATTGCCGTATTTAAAGGTAAGGGGGTCGTTCTCAAGAAAAGAAAGGTATGGCACGGCAGAAACCAAGGGAATTATTTGTTGGATATAACCATTGACGAAGACTAGTGCCTGAGAAGCTGTCGGTTCTTCTACAGTCTTTAAAGCATATCTCGTTAGCCGATCAGCTTTTTGAACCCCTCGACACAGCTTTACAATGCCCCTCTTACGCCTTAGAAGGAACCCCCTTCCATGTCCATCATGATACTGCTCTCCGCTGCCTGTTCCTTATGGCTGCGTTTCTTTGGCCCTTTTTTTGCCACCTGGATAGCTGCCGGACAGGGATTGTCGCTCCCCAGCCGACCGCTCACCAGCGCCGCACCAAGCCCGAGTGGGCCAAGCAACAGCATGCCGCCGAACGCCTTGCCCACGGTGATTATGGTCTGGCTTGGATCCATGACAAATGCGGGATTTGTCAATGTGCCACCGAGCTTGAGGGGCTTGGCAAACTCTCCTATGCTCAAGCTGAGCTTGCCCAGGCCACTGATGCCGAAACCTCTTTTGGGATAGGATCGCATCGCCAGATTCAGTTTTTCGGTCTTCAAATCGATTTCTCCGTCCCCTATCAAGCTTGTTGCCTTGGTATCGACCACCAAAACTGTGCTATCAGCAAGCCCTTGCTTTATATCGAATCGGCAGACAAAACAGTTTAGCTCTGTATAGTCTTTTTCGCTGGATGTATCGAGAAGCTTGCCCAGGCTGGACCCCACATCTGCGCCGAGCATGTCAATGTAGGTATTATTCATCCGGCCGTTCTCCATGACCAAGGTGATCTTACCGTTTAGCCCAGCCATCAGTGCGGCCAAGGACCGACCCTTTGCACGAATGTTCACCTCCATATCAACTTTGCCCTCGAGGATATCGGTAACCTTCAAATCCTTGAGCATCCTGCCAAGATCAGAATTGTCGATTCTCAGCACAGTGGCCACCGCCACCCCTTTTCTTCTCACACGCAGGTCCAAGCGACCCTTTAGCGTCCCGCCGCCCATGTGGGATCTGACCTCCCTTACTCTGAGCCGGCCGCTTTCAAGGAATATCTGGGCACTGAGGTCTCTGAGCGCCAGCCTGGGCATCAGGAACCGCTTTGCTTCAACCATGATCTCTGCATCAATCCTTTTCAGTGGATTTAGAGTCAATGGGTCAGAGGAGAAGGCCCTCTTTTTTGCTGCGCCCTTCATTGACCCCTTTGCGCGGCGAGCCCTTCCTTTTTCCCTTGATAAGAACGGTCGGAGGTCCAGTTTCCGAGAAGCCAGTACTGCCGTCAGCCTCGGTCTCTTGCTGTCCAGCCTGATATCCAGCGAACCACTAAGGTCGCTATTCCTCAAAGTCCCCTTGAATTCTGAAAATTTGTAGGTCTTGTGCCCCATATCATTGACCCGGCCAGAGGCCTTGAAGGGCCCTCTGAAGGGAATTGACACGCTTAGAAGCTTCTCCAGGTTTGCCAGGTTTTTGCCCTGCACGTGGAATTTCAGGTCGAATTCACGTTGGGCTAGGAGATCATTAACGGTCCCGCTGAGTTTCAAACTGGCCAACTTCGAATGGCCCACCTGCACTTCGAAATCCTGAACCACCAGCCTACCTTCGGCGTCTTTTAACCTGCCCCTCCCATGGAAAGGCCCTCTGAGATGCAGTGGCCTTCCAAGGAGCTTTTCCAGCTTTTTTAGACCTCTGCCCCTAATATCCACCTTGAGATCGATCCCGCGTTTAGCCCCGGGCTCCTTTATGACACCTACCACATTCACCTTGGCCAACGCCTCGGTGCCCATGTGTGCATTGATGTTTTCAATGGTCAACTTGCCTTTAATGTTAGATACTTTCCCTGTCACCCTGAAGGGGCTTAGTTCGGGTACTTGTGTAATATTGATCAGATCGGTAATGTCAGCGGTTGACTGCCCTTCAGTCTTCACGATGAAGGAGAAATCCGGGCCGTTCGCAAAGTCCTTGATCACACCCTCAGCGCTGACGGTAGCGCGACCCGTCTTGCCCACCAGATTGAGTGGCCACGCTATGTCTGGATCGGCAAATGAGGTGAGCGCTCCGAGCGTGCCTGCCACTTCGAAAGACTTTTCCCTGTAAGCCCCTTTGAGCTTTATGGCGACGGGACTGTCGGTATTGGCGGCGGCCGCTTTAACGCTGTCAAGGGTTACGCTGTAAGTTTTGGCGGATTGTGCATCTTTGTAAATGATGCGACCCTTTCTAATCTGCAGCTGGTTCAGGGCAAAGAGCGGCAAATTCCATGCATCGGCGGCCGGCTCTCCCTTCGCTTCCGCCTCTGTTCCACCCTTTTCTCCTTTGAACCCTATGTTCCATCTGCCGGACTTGTCCCTCTCCAGCAAGATGTCAGGCTCCACCAAAATAAAACGCCGAACTTCTATGTCTCCTCGGACGAGCGGGAGAAGGGCCACTTGCAGTTCAAGGCGATTGATCTTGACCAGTTCTGGTCTCGATCCCCAGGAGACGTTTTCCAGGTGCGCGTCTTCCACGGTCAGTGCGGGCCTGAACCCTATTTTGAGCTGGATATTGCCCCTCAAGGTCAACTCCCGCCCAGTGAGCTCTCGGACTGCCCTCGAAATCCTCGGCTTCAGCTCATTGAAGTGGTAGCTGGAAACGATCAAATAGGCCAAGAAAGTGCATGCGCCGATCAGGAACAAGGCGCCCTTTATAATCAATCTCCAGGGCACGCCACTCCCTCCGGGGAACTGAATCCTATGGGTCCACGGGTTGAAAGATTATCGACCAAAGGAACCCCTCCCTCTTTTTCATTTGTTGCGTGGGGTTCTGCGTCCAAAAAAATAGGGACCGCAGAAGGCCCACAAAAAGCCGACGTGGGTCGGCTTCGAGTACACTATATAGTTGAAATTATAACAGAAAACAGATTCTTGGTCAATCGAAAAAAAGGATGTGCGGGGGGTAGGCTGGGGGTATCTATTCCGATTTCTTCGTGATAAATCTTCGGTATCTCAGGCGTTCAAACTCTCCAGAATGGAAATGAAAAGGGGTCGCAACCCGTTGAATTGCAACCCCTCAATCATTTTGGTGGAGGCGGCAACCGGATTCGAACCGGTGAATAACGGTTTTGCAGACCGCTGCCTTAGCCACTTGGCTATGCCGCCCGAAGTGCGCCATGTTCTGGAGCGGGAAACGGGATTCGAACCCGCGACAACCACGTTGGCAACGTGGGGCTCTACCAGCTGAGCTATTCCCGCAAAGGTCTTTTCATTTTATAGGGTGAAAATCATTTGTCAACGAAAAATCAGGGCCTTTCTCCTTCCGAACCTGGCCTCAGAACTGTGCTTCTTTTGGCCCCTATTTTTCCTTTTTTGGGGGGAAGATGACACGATGAAAGTGGCGAAAATATGCCCATCCTGACCAGAGCGTAAAAATGAGTGCAATCCAGAGGAAGACCATACCCACCTTATGGAAATCAATGTTGAAATACTCATAGTGCAGACAGAGACCTACGGTGGCAGTCACCTGAAGCGCGGTCTTATATTTTCCCAAGGCACTTGCCTGGATGACCACCCCCCTAT
>JASFTV010000340.1:0-4141 GCA_050050615.1 Desulfobacteraceae bacterium | reverse complement strand
TTCATCAATCGCACCCTTTATGATTTCTCCACCTGCCAACTCGGCCATGAGCACCAAAGCGCGTTGAAGCGCCCTAATGACCCCCTCGATATCAATGCCTCTTTCAAAACGGTAGGATGCTTCTGTTGAAAGCCCCAGTCTCTTTGCGCCTCTTCTTATAGTAAGAGGATCAAAGAAGGCGCTCTCAATGAGGACATTGTCTGAGCCTGCAAAGATCTCCGAATTAAGCCCACCCATAATGCCTGCGACTGCAACGGGCCTTTGGCCATCACAGATCATGAGAACGTCCTTGTTCAGAGTGTGGGTCTGCCCATCCAGGGTGGTAAAGATCTCGCCCTCTTCCGCCCGCCGGACAACAATTCTATTCTCTTTAAGTCGATCATAGTCAAAGGCGTGGAGAGGTTGCCCCATTTCCATCAGCACATAGTTCGTCACATCAACCACATTGCTGATGCTTCTAATTCCGGAAACATAAAGCCGATACCGCATCCAGAACGGAGAAGGTTTTATCTCCACTCCTCGGACCATGCCCGCAGCGTAACGGGGGCAGCCTATGGGATCCTCGATGGTCACATGAGTGAGATCCTCTATGGGCGTCACGGATTCCTTAGATCTTATCTCGGGTCTTCTAAGCCTCTGTTCTGTCAGTGCTGCAATCTCCCTGGCTACTCCCATGACACAGGCACAATCAGGGCGGTTCGGGGTCAAGGCGATCTCAAATGCCCAATCTTCCAGAGAAAGCGCCGAGGCCACAGGACTTCCCGGTTCTAGGTCAGACGGCAAAACCATAATCCCCGTATGGTCATCGGTGAGGCCCATCTCATCCTCTGCCAGGAGCATGCCCACAGAGCGCACTCCCCTTATCGTGCTCGCCTCAATAGTCATCCCGTTCGGGAGTTCTGTGCCGGGCATGGCCATGGGAACCATTGCTCCGGTTTCCAGGTTGGGGGCGCTGCAAATGACCTGCACTTCGCCCCTGCCTGTATCCATTCGGCAGATAAACAGCCGATCAGCTTCAGCGTGCCGTTTCACCGACAAGATCCTTGCCGCTACGATCTCCTCAAGGGAATGGCCCAGGGGCTCCATCGCCTCGACTTCCAGACCCGACATGGTGAGAAGTTCGGCCAGATCTTTTGGCGACATTTCAATGTCGACATATTCTTTAAGCCAGTTTACACTCACTCGCATAAGCACCAGGCTCCGCTTTGTTATGCCAATATGGGGAATGGAATGATGGAATATTGGCCTCCTAGCCGTAGGTTCTACAAGCCGGAGGCCAATATTCCATTACGCCATTTATCAAAACTGCCTCAGAAAACGCATATCATTTCTGAAGAAAAGCTGAATATCGTCAATGCCATATTTGAGCATGGTAATCCTTTCGATTCCCATGCCAAAGGCAAAACCGGAGTAAATCTCAGCATCATAATTTACGAACCGGTAAACCTCCGGGTCCACCATACCTGACCCCAGTATCTCCAGCCAGCCAGTGTTTGAGCAGGTACGACACCCCTTCCCTTTGCAGATGACGCACCGGATATCCACCTCAGCGCTCGGCTCAGTGAAGGGGAAAAAACTGGGCCTAAATCGCAATGCCGTGTCGCGGCCGAACATCTGACGGACAAAATTCGTTAGAGTCCCCTTAAGGTCACCCAATGTGACCCCTTTATCGACCAGCAACCCTTCGACTTGGTGAAACATAGGCGTGTGGGAGACGTCGGAATCCCTTCTGTAGACTTTACCGGGAGCGATGATGCTCACCGGAGGGGACTGCTTTTCCATGACTCGAACTTGCATGGGAGAGGTATGGGTTCTTAGGACCACATTGTCTGAAATGTAGAAAGTATCTTGCATGTCCCTGGCCGGATGGTCCTTGGGGATATTCAGAGCCTCGAAGTTATAGTAGTCCAACTCCACGTTGGGACCTCTCACGACCTTGAAACCCATTCTTCCAAGTATTTGGCAAATCTCCCTGAGCACTTGTGTGAGGGGGTGGATGTGGCCTCTCACCGGCTCTCGCCCTGGCAGCGTAACGTCCAGGATCGAGCGCTCCCGCTCCATTCTGGATTCGATTTTCTCCCGGGCCTCCTCAAAGCGCTTCGACAATTCGTTCTTTATCCGATTGGCAAGCTTACCCACCTCAGGCCTATTTTCAGCAGGAATATCTCCAAGCCTTTTCATCAGGGATGTGATGAGGCCTTTTTTTCCAAGGTAGGTTATCCTGAAGCTCTCGAGGTGAGAGAGATGGGTGACGGCTTCAAGTTCCTGAATTGCCCTATTCTCCAGCTCAAGGATCTGCTCTCGTATCTTGATGGTGTCACTTTCACCATGCATGCTATGCGTAGTCATCTAAACGGCGTCTCCAAAGCGTAACAAAACAAGATGGCTTCTCAAGCTGCCGAAAGGGACTTGATCGCACTTTATTTAACCATATGGACCACTTCGGAAAACGCGGCAGGATCATTAACGGCCATCTCAGCAAGTATTTTTCTGTCGAGATCGATACCTGCTTTCTGGAGTCCCCCCATCAATTTGCTGTATGAAAGGCCATTTTCTCGTGCAGCCGCATTGATGCGCACAATCCAAAGTCGCCGAAAATCCCTTTTCCTGGCCCGGCGATCCCGATAGGCAAACGCCCTTGCCCGACTTACAGATATGAACGCTGTCTTATAGAGCTTGCTCTGGCCTCCTCGGAAGCCTTTTGCCGCTTTTAGTATCTTGTTGCGCTTCTCTCTGCTCTTAGAGCCTCTTCTTACCCTTGGCATGGTTAACCTCTTTCTTCAAATGGCGTTTTTTGTACAAAACAACCGTCTACTCTGTTGCAAAAGCTGCTTGTGATCAGCTTAACTATCATCTCCAAAAAACCAGAAGGCCTCGAAGTCTTAAATGGGTCAAGAAACTATTTTCTGAAGTGTCTATTGGGTGGTCCACCCACGGCAGATCAGTTCAAGGAATTACGGGGGAGGACGACTCCGGCACGCTGCCTAGTGCGGAAGCAGGCAGAGATCAACCCTCCCTGTAACGCCTTGCGAGGACCTAACCGGAAGCCTTGGGATCTGAAAAAAAGACTGCATGATCCCCTCTTTTTCGAACGCACCGTTTTTTCCACATTAAAGTTCACACTTACAGGTAAGGTACCAGTCTGGCTATACCTTTTCTGTTCGTAGAATCCACAAAGCTTGATTTACGTAGGTTCCTCTTCCTTTTAGTGCTCTTTTTCGTAAGAATGTGATTCGCAAAGGCCTTGTTCCTCACAATCTTACCTGAGCCCGTGGTCTTGAACCTCTTGGCAGCACCACGGTTTGTCTTTATCTTGGGCATTTCTATTCCTCCGTCCACACCTAAAAATTCTAGTACCCCGCCTCCATCTTATAGACGAGGCTTTGGCCTCTGGGCTATAGGGCACACACCCGGTCAAAGGCGATAATTCCGGTCACCGCCGCCGCATTGTAGGATGATCAGGACAACATAAATGCTTAGATGATTAGGCTTGCCCTCAAACGACGTTTCTACTTAGGGACAATGGTCATGGTCAGGCGCCACCCTTCCTTTGTTGGCGGCTGCTCCACCGTTCCTTGATCCGTAACCTCCTCAGCAATCCTCTGCAAAAGCTCAACACCCGCATCCATATAAGCCATTTCCCGGCCTCTAAATAGAACGGTGACCTTGACCCTGTCTTTTTTCTCCAGGAACTTTCTCAGGTTTCTGATCTTGAACCCTAAATCGTGTTCCTCTGTTCGCGGTCTCAGCCTGATCTCTTTAACCTGGAAGGCTTTGGTCTTTTTCTTGCCCTCCTGCTGTTTCTTGCTCACCTGATATTTGTATTTCCCATAATCCATGATCCGGCAAACGGGCGGGTCTGAATTGGGGGAAACCTCTACCAGATCTAGGCCCTCGTCCCTTGCTGCCTCGAGCGCCTCAGAGGTGGACATAATGCCGAGCTGTTTTCCATCGATGGAGATCAGCCTCACCGACTTCGCCTGAATCCTTTTATTCACGCGGACATCTTCACTTTTCCTGCCTATAGCCGCTACCTCCTTTGTTTACATTCTTTATTGATTAGGTCAATAAACTCGCCCTCGGTCATGAGCGGCAAATTTTGACCACTCCTCAATCTAGGGGTAACACCCTCTTTTTCACA
>JASFTV010000339.1:0-4144 GCA_050050615.1 Desulfobacteraceae bacterium | reverse complement strand
GCCAAACATACGGGTCAGGATGTCAAGACGATCCGTCAGGACACGGAGCGCGATTTTTTTATGGACAGTACGGATGCTCTTCAGTACGGTATTATTGACAGGGTTATCACAGAGCGGGAAATGCAAAAGGAACTGAGGAAATAGGAGAAGGTTTCTATGCAGAGAAAAGATGATTCCAATGACGATCTTTTGTGTTCATTTTGCGGTAAGAGCCAGGACGAAGTGAAAAAGCTGATTGCCGGTCCTTCCGTATACATTTGTGATGAATGTATTCAACTGTGCAACGAGATCATCGCTGAGGACTACGGGCAGGAGGTGGAGACGGATGCCTTCGCTGGGCTGCCGAAGCCTTCCGAGATAAAGAGCATCCTTGATGAGTACGTGATAGAGCAAGAAAGGCCGAAGAAGATTCTCTCTGTTGCCGTGCACAATCATTACAAACGCATCGGCACCAAGATCGACATGGAAGGGGTGGAGATTCAGAAGAGCAACATCCTGCTCATCGGTCCTACGGGTTCGGGGAAGACCCTTCTGGCCCAGACCCTTGCCAAAATCCTGAAGGTGCCCTTTACGATCGCTGATGCCACGACCCTTACTGAGGCGGGATATGTGGGCGAGGACGTTGAAAATATCATCCTCAACCTGGTGCAGATGGCCGATTATGACGTTGAAGCTGCCAGCAAAGGCATTGTTTACATAGACGAAATCGACAAGATTGCTCGCAAATCAGACAGCCCCTCTATCACCCGAGATGTATCTGGAGAGGGCGTCCAACAGGCTCTATTGAAGATCATTGAGGGAACCATGGCGAGCATTCCCCCTAAAGGAGGCCGGAAGCACCCTCAGCAGGACTTTGTAAAGGTCAACACGAACAATATTCTCTTCATATGTGGTGGCACGTTCAACGGGCTCGATAAGATCATCGGAAGCAGGATTGGTAGCAAAACCATGGGCTTTGAGGCTTCCATCCACGGCAAAGATAACGATAAAGTGAACCAAATCATGCCCTTGGTTCAACCGGAGGACCTCATCAAATTTGGGCTTATCCCGGAATTCATCGGTAGGATACCGATCACGGCAACCCTCAAGGAGCTGAGCCTGGATGCCCTCGTAAAAATATTGACGGAGCCCAAGAATGCACTTGTCAAGCAATACAAAAAACTCTTCGAACTCGAGGATGTGGCTTTGAAATTCACGGAACAAGCGCTCCTGGCTGTTGCTCAAGACGCCATCAAGCGGAAGTCAGGTGCCCGCGGTTTGAGGGCCATTCTGGAGTCCGTGATGCTGGACATCATGTATGATATCCCGAATCTGGATGGGGTTCGGGAATGTGTTGTTGGAGAAGAAGTCATCGCAAGGGGTGAATCCCCTCTATTACTTTATGAAAATCAGGTAGGATATGCATAATTATGTTTAACATAAATAAGAAAAAACCATCAGAACTCATGTACAGCGAAGAGTATCATTATCCCCTTCTGCCCCTGAGGGATGTCGTTGTCTTTCCCAACATGGTGGTTCCCCTGTTCGTGGGGAGGGACAAATCCATCAAGGCCCTTGAGTATGCCATGTCTCACGAAAAAGAGATCTTTCTCTCCGCCCAGAAGGATGCCAAGGTGGACACCCCCTCTCAGAAGGATATCTATCTTTTTGGGACCCTTGGAACGGTACTTCAGTTGCTGCGGTTGCCGGACGGCACCGTTAAGGCTCTGATCGAGGGGAAAGTGAGGGGCAAGATACAGAATTTCATCTATAACCAAGAATTTTTCATGGTCGAGGTCCAGAAATCCCCGGAAGCGTATGAGATCAACGATGAGTCCAGGGCGATAATGAGGGCCCTCATAGAAACCTTTGAAGAATATGGCAAACTGAATGAAAAAGTCGGAAAGGACCTCGTTTCAACCGTAACAGCCATCGAAGACCCTGCCCGTCTCGCTGACACCATTGCAGCCCATCTTGTTCTGAAGGTCAAGGATAAACAGGAAATCCTGGAAATTGAAGATGTGAACAGGAGGCTGGAGGCGCTTTTTGAGAAACTGCGAAACGAGATGAACATCCTGAAGCTGGAAAGCCGCCTCAAGAAGCGGGTCAAGAAGCAGATGGAAAAGACCCAAAAGGACTACTACCTGAATGAACAGATGAGGGCCATCCAGAAAGAGATGGGCGCCCAAGATGATTTCAAGGCGGAACTGGCTGAACTGGAAAAGCGGATCAAGAGGAAAAAGTTGCCCAAGGAGGCCCACGCCAGAATCTGGCAGGAATTCAAGAAATTGAAGATGATGTCACCCATGTCTGCTGAGGCGACTGTGGTGCGCAACTACATTGACTGGATCCTTACGCTTCCTTGGGAGGAGCGAACCAAGTATAAGAAGGACATCAAGGAGGCTGAAAAGATCCTGGAAGAGGATCACTACGGGCTCAGGAAACCCAAGGATAGAATTCTCGAATATCTGGCTGTGCAAACCCTTACAAAAAAGATCAAGGGCCCTATCCTTTGTCTGGTGGGCCCGCCCGGTGTGGGTAAAACCTCGATAGCCAAGTCGGTGGCAAGAGCCACCGGCCGCAATTTTGTCCGCCTCTCTCTCGGCGGGGTGAGGGATGAGGCCGAGATCCGGGGGCACAGACGAACCTATATCGGTGCCCTGCCCGGAAAGATCATCCAATACCTGAGAAAGGCAAAATCCACCAACCCGGTTTTCTGCCTGGATGAGGTGGATAAGATGAGCACCGACTTTCGTGGCGACCCCTCTGCAGCCCTGCTTGAGGTGCTGGATCCGGAGCAGAATTTCGCTTTTAACGATCACTATCTGGATTTGGACTATGACCTTTCAGAGGTTCTTTTCATCACAACAGCGAATACGTTGTACAATATTCCCCTGGCATTACAGGACAGGATGGAGATCATCAGGATTCCGGGCTACACAGAATTGGAAAAACTCAATATTGCCAAGCAGTTCCTGGTAAAGAAACAGCTCGAGGCAAACGGGCTCAAGGATGTCAACATAACCTTCTCGGATAAGGCCATTCTGACCCTGATCAGAAACTACACCCGCGAGGCGGGTGTACGCAATCTGGAGCGTGAGATATCCTCCATCCTCCGTAAGGTCGCCAAGGAGGTGGTGAGGAAGGGCAAAGATACCAGGATCAAGATTACCGGTAACTCCATACACAAGTACCTGGGCGTGATCAAATTCCGGTACGGCCGCACCGAAGAACTGGACCAGGTCGGCTTAACAACAGGGCTGGCATGGACCGAATTCGGAGGAGAACTCCTTCAGACCGAGGCGACCATCATGCCGGGCAAGGGCAAGCTGGTGTTGACCGGCAAGCTGGGTGAGGTCATGCAGGAGTCGGCCCAGGCCGCACTCAGTTATGTGAGGTCGAGGGCAAGACAACTGAGGCTTCCTGATAAGTTCTATGAGACCATTGACATCCATATTCATGTCCCTGAAGGGGCTATTCCAAAGGATGGGCCCTCAGCCGGCATCGCTATTGCGACCAGCATTGTCTCAGCCCTGACCAGGAAGCCTGTCAGGCATGACATTGCCATGACCGGCGAGATTACACTCCGGGGGAGAGTGCTCCCCATTGGCGGGCTCAAAGAAAAGATCTTGGCCGGGCACAGGGGGCTGGTGGCCAAGGTGCTCATCCCTGAGGAGAACAAGAAGGACATCGAGGAGATTCCCAAGAGAATTCTCAAGCGAGTGGAGCTGGGCCTGGTGGGTCATATGGATGATGTTCTGAAACAGGCCCTCGTCTTGAAACAGGACGAAAAGCTCTTTGCCCCGGACGAGGAATGTGAGCCTTTCTGCATTGAAGCGGGTGAGGAAACAAAGCCGGAGGTCTCCGACGAGATAAGAGCCCACTAATATCTCTTGACATAAGCAACAGGGTATAGATAATTAGGCGCTTTGATTGGGCGGATAGCTCAGTTGGGAGAGCATCGGCCTTACAAGCCGGGGGTCGCAGGTTCAAATCCTGTTCCGCCTACCAGCAAAATATCGATGTATCATTTACCCCTTTTATCGCTCTCCACATAGCTTCTTCTCCTCCCTTTCGTAAAGGGAGGTAAGGAGGGATTTGAGGAGGCGGGAAGGTCGCGGTAAACAGATTAGCGGGGGCGTAGTTCAGTTCTGGTTAGAACGTC
>JASFTV010000338.1:0-4152 GCA_050050615.1 Desulfobacteraceae bacterium | reverse complement strand
CTAGGCCGGGTCATCGTGGATTACGACGTGTGCATTGGCTGCCGCTCCTGTGTCACGGTCTGTCCCTTCGGCGCCATGTCTTTTAACACCATAGACAAAAGGGTCTTCAAGTGTGACGTCTGTGACGGTGAACCGCAGTGTGTCCGATTCTGTGAGGAAAAGGCTGTGGACTACGTGGACGCTGCAGATGTCAGCACACTAAAGAAGAGGGATGCTGCAAAAAGAATTTCTGTTGCAGGGAAAGAAGCGGCCGCCTTACTGGCAGAGGCCTAGTTGATAGCCCCGCTCCCCAACAATTCTGGGAAATCGTATTCACAAAAAAGATGGAGGTTTCCGGCATAAGCCGGAAACCTCTGTTTTTTCATTTTCCACTTCCCTGCCTCTCCTGGGCAAACTCATGGAATCTCGATTTGAATCGTTCCTTTCTTGTAACCCTTCAAAGAGGACACCATAGCCATAATGGTATTCTTAAACAGGTTGGACGTGTAATGGTTCAACGGGAAAGAATCTCCGTCAATCTTGACGGAGATGGGAGGGGTCAGGGAGACGCACTGCTCAGTGCTTTCATGGCCCTGTACGATCTCTCGGGCGAGTTCATAGCAGGTCTCATAACCGCAGTGTGCGCAGTCTAGTTCAGGCAATTTGAAACCCCGTTCGAAGGCAACCGCAGCCATTTTCATGACATGGTCATCATTCAGGATATCAAAATCAGAAATATCCTTATGAAAAGAGGCCGTAAAGAGTTCCAAGCCGTCGAATAGTTCTTTTTTCTCATTTTCATCTCTTAGGCATACAATCTTTGGAAACGTTTTTTCTCTCTTGAACCCCTCAATCAGTACAATATCGGATTCAAAATATTTCAACATCTCTCCGAGAGTCCTCTCTCCCTTGATAATGATCTCTGACTCCGTCGGCGCGACAGCGGATACAATAGGCACCTGTTCCCTGTATTTCGCTGTATCACTGTCTGGTAAATCGATCTCCCCAGCATGCTTGAGAACACCGACACGGTATCCCATGCCTGACAACGCCTTGGACAACCTCAGACCCAATGTGGTCTTTCCGCTCTTCTTAAATCCGATGATGCCAATGACCTTCACCTTAAAACCTCTCTTTGCTTATAAAGAAGTGGTTCCTCAAAAATCTTCTGATCCGTTCAACCAACAACGTCCACCGGCGGGGTAGGAGGGAAAAATATTCCCCACTTTAGGAAGATGTTCTATCCCAAGCATTTATGTCCACCCTTTAGCCACCCGCAAGCATCATTGTGAGGTGAATATCATCCCCGTCCTTGATTGGCTTCGCCAGTTCATCCGGGTATGCACTTTCCAGATTCACATAGACTTCAATAATGTTAAGCAAGTTACCCTTTTTATCAAAGAGGGACGATTCGATGTCGGGAAACTTCTTTATCAAGTCTTTAAGACATTCTCCCACACTCTTTCCCTCGACTTCGATGGCCTCCCGGCCATCCGTGAAACGCCGCAGGCTCAAATGAACATGGATCTTTGCACTCACGTCCTACTCCTTTTTTGCTCCTTGAGAGCAGTGCTCGCAGTTTGGATTCTTCTGGATCTTGAACTCTGTGAATTTCAGGTTCAACCCATCATAGGCCAATAATCGATATGGAAAAAGGGGGCATTCTGTCCCAAGGCGGCCTTATTTAACAGGTATCTCGTTGGCAGATTGTCCATGACATCAACAATGAGATCTGAGCCGTCTACAAGTTTCTTGACATTTGCCCCAGTGATCGTTTCCTCTCCGATCTCCCTGATCATGATTTGTCGGCTATACCTAGAAAGCTCTTCTCTCCCCAACATCACAACGCCTCGCAAAAAGACCTCTGCCACTTCAGTTCTAAAAAAGATAATCTCGAATATCTTCAGTACAATAGCCGATCGCATGATTTCGGGAAAATCTTAGGCGTAAAGCCCTTTGATCAGAGATTTTCGCTGTCCGACCTCAGACAGCGGTCGATACAAAACCTCCCTTGACAGGCGGTACAATTCCTTGACGCAAGGGCCGCAAAGAATGCATATGAAAGGGAGGCGGTTTTCTGACATCCGGCATTTCAAAGATGGCCGGAGCTTAAATCAAATGATGGGGGATTGCAAGGTTCACGTTGTTTCCCTTTTCGAAAAGATCCTGGCCTTCCCTTCCCTGTCAGGAGAATGCTGCCACCATGCCAGCACCTTTGAACGATCCCAAAACAGCCTTAAGGAGAAAATCATGAAGGTAAAGATCGACTATGACTTGTGTATGGGGGATAGGAATTGCAACAAGGTTTGCCCCGAGGTGTTTGAGTACGATGAAGACCAAATGGTCTCTCATGTGCTCGTCGACGAAGTCCCCGAGCACCTCGAAGACCTCGTCAGAAAGGCGGCAGAAGAATGTGCGCCCGGGGCGATTGTGGTCGAGGAATAGGGAACAATTCGGGCCCATAGGGCTTATGGCCGTATGGAAGAAAAAACGGGCCATGGCCGGATCTCATACCTCTTCATAGCACAGTCGAATGATGCTCATCCGGCCCGAAAAACCGGCTTTTAGGCCAGCCCGAGAGAGAGCTGGTCAGAGGGCAGGCCGGGGCCTTTTTGAAAGGCCGCATCTCAGGAATTGTGTTCTGCCAATATTGATGCGAATTGCGGATTCGGGATTGACGCCCCTGAGCCCTCTCGGAGTCTCATCCGCATTGACTTCAATCCCGAAGACGGGATTCGCCGCCCCCCCATACCTTAGATGCGGCCAAGAGAAAAGCGGCCCGGCCATGCACTCTTGACCCGGACCGAAGGACCGGGTTTGCGATACTGAAATCGAGCAAGGCTACGCCTGAGCCCATCTTCCCGGTACAGCTGTACCGCAGAATTTACAACATCCGTTCTCGATATTGCGCTGATTTAGAAAATACCCGCGACGCTCTATAAGAGTCCTCCCACAATGATGACAATAGGTGTGGCACCCCTCGTGACCGGGTACGTTTCCCAGATAGACATAGTGGATTCCCTCTCTCAAAGCCAGGGCTTTGAATTTTTCGAGGGTGGCTATGGGTGTGGGGGGCAGTCGTGTCAATTTATACTGAGGAAAGAACCTTAGGAAATGGAGGGGATAGTCAGGGCCAAGCTCCTTTAGAATCCATCCACACATGCGCTTGATCATATCGGGATCTTCTATGTAGGTGGGCACCACCAGGGTGGTCATTTCAAACCAGACACCCACGTCGTGGAGCGTCTTGAAGGTGTTGAGTACAGGCTGAAGCCTGCCCCCATTCAGACATTGATAGATACGGTCATCAAAGGATTTTAGGTTGATATTGGCTCCGTCAAGGTATTTGGCCAATTCAAGTAGAGGCGTTTTGTTGATGTAGCCGTTTGAGACCAGGACGTTTTTTAGACCCGCTTCCCTGGCAAGTTTTGCCGTGTCAACCATGTATTCATAGTAAGTGATCGCTTCTGAATAGGTGTAGGCAATAGATGGGCAACCATGTTTCAGGGCCTCTCTCACAACATCTGAGGGGAACAACTCATGAAAGCGAACATCTTCCGGTCTTCGCTGCGAGATTTCCCAGTTCTGACAATTCAAGCATCTGAAATTGCAGCCCGTCGTGGCTATGGAGAATATGGCAGTGGCGGGGTAAAAGTGGTTCAGCGGTTTTTTTTCAATGGGATCAATGTGGGCCGCACAAGGGTTGCCGTAGGCGAGGGAGTATAATTTCCCGTCGATGTTGACCTTGGAGCGGCATATGCTCCGGTCGCCCGGCGATAGGATGCAACGATTCGGGCAGACCTGGCACTGGACATTGGTGCCGTCCGAGGCGTAATGAAAGGCCTCGACGGACCATTTCCACGGTTTGTCCGGAGCGTCATTCTTGAAAATATGTCCCTTGACACTTTTCTCCTGCGTCCTGTGGGTCAGGGAAAAAGCAAATCCTTGGCTGGCGCAAAAAAGGGCTGAAACGGTAACGCCCAAGGATTTCAAGAAATCCTTCCGGGTCATCAAGCGTGTCATTCTGAAATCCTACTTCCCTTTGTAAACAGAATAGATATGTTACTGGAAATCTTGATGAGGATCAAAAAAATTATGGCTGATTGGATGCCCCACATAGGGATGAGCAACGTGCCCGTGGCAAGGGTTCCCACAGCAGCGCCTGTCAAGTCG
>JASFTV010000337.1:0-4164 GCA_050050615.1 Desulfobacteraceae bacterium | reverse complement strand
CTTCACTCGGCAGCTTTAGTTCACTTTAGTCACTTTTCGATGACCAATGAGGAATAACCCATAGTAAACACCAATAACCCGCTTACAGCGGATTGATGCGGGGGTAGAGGCATGGCAGATCATTTAAATAGAGACAGAGCGGTTGAGCAAGCCATCTCGCAGATTGAGAGGCAGTTCGGTCGGGGATCGATCATGAGGATGGGAGAGGATCGGGTCATGGACATACCAGCCATCTCCACCGCCTCTCTTGCTCTGGATTTGGCCCTCGGTATCGGTGGCGTGCCCAGGGGAAGGGTCGTGGAAATATATGGGCCGGAAGCATCCGGAAAAACCACCCTGGCCCTTCATATTGTGGCTGAAGCCCAGACCCAGGGAGGCATGGTCGCCTTTATCGACGCCGAACATGCCCTTGATATGGGCTATGCCAGGCGGCTGGGCGTGGACGTGGACAGCCTTCTCGTCTCCCAGCCTGATACCGGGGAGCAGGCCCTGGATATTGCAGAAATTCTGGTTCGGAGCGGTGCGATAGACGCGCTGGTGATCGATTCGGTGGCAGCCCTTGTCCCCAGGGCAGAGATCGAGGGAGAGATGGGTGACCAGCATGTGGGTCTTCAGGCAAGACTCATGTCCCAGGCCTTGAGAAAGCTGACCGCCACGATCAGCAAATCCAGGACCTGCGTCATATTCATTAACCAGATAAGGATGAAGATCGGTGTCATGTTCGGGAGTCCGGAAACGACCACCGGGGGCAATGCCCTGAAATTCTATGCCACCCAGCGACTGGATATCCGCCGCATCGGCGCCATAAAGGAAGCCGACCAGGTGATTGGAAACAGAACCAGGGTCAAGGTGGTGAAAAACAAGATCGCCCCTCCCTTCAAAGAGGCCGAGTTTGACATTATCTACGGGACAGGCATCTCGAAAGAGGGCGACATCCTTGATCTTGGCGTCTCCTTAGGGGTCGTCGAAAAGAGTGGCGCATGGTATTCCTTCGGGGGCGAAAGAATGGGCCAGGGAAGAGAAAATGTGAAGCGATTTTTGTCCGAGAATATGGATATGAGAGATCGCATTGCCGACCTTGTCAGGGAAAACACGGGGCTCAAAAAGATACAGGAAGAGGTGAACCAGAAAGAAGCCAAAAAACCAGAAAAGTAAAGCTCCCCGACCGAGGATAGGGGCTTTGAACCGCCCCTACAGAAAGAGGCTGTCGGCCACGTAACGGTGAGGATGAAACATTTCAATGGATTTTCGAGAAATCAGACAGGCATTCCTGGACTTTTTCAAGGCCCGGGATCATGAAATCGTTGCCAGCTCACCCCTTGTTCCCAGGGATGATCCTAGCCTGCTTTTTACCAATGCGGGGATGGTGCAGTTTAAGGCCCTTTTCCTTGGCGAAGAGGCAAGAAGTTACAACAGGGCAACCACATCGCAGAAATGTGTGCGGGCGGGCGGGAAACACAATGATCTGGAAAACGTCGGCTATACCGGGCGGCATCATACGTTTTTTGAGATGCTCGGCAACTTCTCCTTCGGAGATTACTTCAAGCTGGAAGCGATCCAATGGTGCTGGGAGTTTCTGACCGAAGTTTTTGGCCTCCCCAAAGACAAACTATGGGCCTCTGTCTACAAAGACGACGACGAAGCATTCAGGATTTGGGAGGGAGAGACCGGCATCCCCGCCGAGAGGATTGTCCGGCTGGGTGAAAAGGATAATTTTTGGGCCATGGGCGATACAGGACCCTGCGGCCCCTGCTCCGAGGTACTTATTGATCAGGGAGAGGCCATCGGTTGCGGAAGGCCGGAATGTGCTCCGGGTTGCGACTGTGACCGGTATCTGGAGATATGGAACCTCGTCTTCATGCAGTTTAACCGGGATCCCCAGGGAAACCTGGCACGTCTTCCAAAAACCAACATCGACACGGGTCTGGGTCTTGAAAGACTGGCAGCTATCGTCCAGGGCGTGACCTCCAATTACGACACCGATCTGTTCAAGGAAATGATCTCTCGTGTAGAAGAGATCGCTGAGAAGAAATACGGAGAGGATGAAAAACAGGATATATCTTTTCGGGTGATTGCGGATCATGCCCGGGCTCTCGCTTTTTTGATCGGCGACGGGATTATGCCCTCCAATGAGGGTCGAGGCTATGTCTTGAGGCGGATTATCCGCAGGGCGATCCGGTTCGGCCAGGTCCTCGGTATCCATGATCCCTTCCTCTATCTTGTCGCCGGCAACGTGATTGACATCATGGGCCAGGACTATGGTGAGCTCGTCACATCCAGGAGCCTTATAGAAGGCATCGCCCTCAATGAAGAGAAGAGATTTGCCGATACCCTTCACTACAGCATGCGGGTTTTGAATGAAATCGTCGATGGAATAAAGGAAAAGGGAGAGGATACCATCCCAGGGACGGATGTGTTCAAGCTCTATGACACTTATGGATTGTCGGCGGACATCGTTCAAGATGTGGCCCGGGATGAGGGTCTCAAGGTGGACCTCGCAGGTTATGATCAGGCCATGGCCAGACAGAGAACCCAGTCTCAAGAGTCATGGAAGGGAAGTGGCGAGGAAGAGATTCCGGAGACCTATCGTCGCTTGACCACCAAAGGCCTGAGCAGTCAATTCGTAGGCTACGAAACTGTGACTTCAGCTTCAAAGGTGATGGCCATTCTCAAAGACGGCACAGAGGTCTCTTCTGCCGGAGTCGGCGACGAGGTGGAAGTCATCCTTGATCGCACCCCCTTTTACGGGGAAGCAGGCGGACAGGTCGGGGATAAAGGCTGGGTGATCCGTGACGGCATGAGAGTCCAGATCACGAATACCCTTAAGTTCGGCGAGAATTTTATTGCCCATCAAGGGAACGTTCAGGAGGGAACCCTTACCGTCGGGGATGAGGTGGAGGCGAGGGTGAATGAGGAGGAAAGAAAAGCAACCGCCCGCAACCACACAGCCACCCATCTCCTCCATGCTGCCCTGAGAGAAATTCTGGGTCCCCATGTAAAGCAGGCCGGTTCCTTGGTCGCCCCTGATAGATTTCGCTTCGACTTCAGCCACTTCACCCAGGTGGATCAGGAAGCACTCAGGGAGATCGAAGCCCTGGTCAACGCCTATATCCGAGAAAACCTACCCCTTTCAACGGACATCCTTTCCCGAGAAGAGGCCATGCAGACGGGCGCTATGGCCATCTTTGAGGAGCGATACGGCGAAAAGGTCCGGTTGGTCCAGATAGGAGATGGGGTGAGCATGGAGTTGTGTGGCGGGACTCACACCGCCAGGACCGGAGATATCGGCCTTTTCAAGGTCCTGAGCGAAAGCGCAGTGGGCGCCAATGTGCGGCGTATTGAGGCCTTGACCGGAAAGGCGGCCCTCGAATATGCGCAGAACGAGGACGATGATTTAAAAACCATCGCCCTGTTCCTGAAAACATCTCCGGATCAGGTCAAAGAAAAAATTGAAAGACTCTTGAAGGAGAATAGAGAAAGGGAGAGAGAGGTTGAATCCCTCAGGGCCAAACTCCTCACCACCCGGTCTGTGGATTTGCTCGAAGGTGTGAAGGAGATTGATGGCACCAAAGTCCTCTTGAGAGAAGTTCAGGCCGATTCTCCCAAGGAGCTGCGAGATTTTGGCGATCGGATCAAGGAGAAACTCCGATCCGGCGTCATCGTTTTGGGCGCCAAGACAGGCACCAAAGCGATGCTCCTGTGCATGGTCACCAAAGACCTTGTGGATCGATTCAAGGCGGGACAAATCATTGGTCGCTTGTCAGAGATCCTCGGAGGAAAGGGGGGTGGCCGCGCGGATATGGCCCAGGGGGGCGGCAGCAACCCTGAAGAACTTGCGCGCGCACTCAAAGCCGCTGAAGAAATTATTGCTGCGCAGCAAGCGTCCGAACGGGGTTAAGGCTCGGCACCGTCCCCTCTCCCCCTAGCTTTCTTTCTGCTTTCTCGCCTCTTCTTCTGCAAGTTTCTGCTTACACTTGCTGATGTACTCTATTGCCTCGTGATACTGCCCCATATCGGGATAATGCTCGATAATATACGTGTATCGGCCCAAAGCTGCCCTGTATTTGCCCTTCTTGAAATAGAAGTGGCCCACGTACAGTTCATATTCCGCCAGAAATATGAGGCATTTCCTTATATTCCGTCGCGCCCGGTTGGCGTAATCGT
>JASFTV010000336.1:0-4179 GCA_050050615.1 Desulfobacteraceae bacterium | reverse complement strand
GAGAAGGAAGAATAAAGAAAGGAAAGCTTTGACCCAATTCATGGCGACCGAGCAGAATGACTACCCCATACGGAGTCAGAGATACATCGCTTTTGAATGTGCCGCCGTCGGCTTTTTGTGCAAGCAAGAGGTGATCGAGCCGAACCACATCACCTACTTCAGGTTCGCAGTCAGTCTCTCTTTGCTCCTCTTCTTCTCCAAACTCTCATATCTCCAAATGCTCACCCTTGCCGCAATTGGCGCTCTTTCGGATTTCTTTGACGGCGCACTAGCACGTGCTGCCTCAAAAAAGACAAGACTGGGAATCATCCTGGACCCCCTCGCGGATAAGCTTCTGGTGGTCACCCTCATTTACATTTCGCTCATGAGAAGAGCTATAACGCCCACATATGTGCTCCTCATCTTATTGATGGAAGCTCATCTGATCGTGATACCCATGTTGTCCTGGTTGCGATACGGACGAAAGGGAAAAGCGGATGGCGCTCAACCCTCAGGAGGAAGAGACAGGGGCGCCTTTATTTTGAAATCCAATGCAGCCTTTCTCGGGAAAATGAAGGTGCACCTCTACGCTTATGGCTTCTTGAGCATATTTCTGGGCAAGGCGTTTGAATCCGTGTTTATTCTGCACGCCGGCCGTTGGTTTCTCCTATCAGGCATCGCTGCCGCAGCCATCGCCTTTTGCACTTACATCATCAGGTGGATCAAACGACCTTATTCCATTTTCTGACTTAAGCTTTCGATAGAACGATAGAGGCTGGTATCTTGTTCCGCATTCGTGTTTCTTATAAAAGGCTCGCAAAAAAGGCGGGGGGCCGTCATTGTCATTTGGATAAGTTTTTGCGTTGCAGTACAGTAGCTGCAGTTTCCTTTCCCGGGCGCCGTTTAACCCATGGGCAACATATAGTCGACGAGTCTGGATGAGGTCTTACGTAGATTCAGACTCAGCAATCTTGAAACCCCCTTGAGAATTTTGATACCTATTTTGGGATACTTCTCCAAAATCAGATCGAAACCTTCAGATGTTAAGGTGACCAGCGTCGCGTTTGTCCGGGCCTTAACGGTTGCTGAACGCGGTATTTTGTCAATGACGGACATCTCTCCTATTGAACGCCCCTTGGATAGTGTGGATATGACGAAACCGCCAAGATCCGACTTTTCTCCAGTCTTAGATTCCTTAATAACGTCCAATTCACCAGCTAGGACAAAGTAGACACAATCTCCTGGATCGCCTTCCTTGAAAAGGACATCTCCCGGGTCGATCTCGAGGAAATTGATGTGTTCCGCAATAAACAATAGTTCGTCCCCGGTGAGCGTCTCGAAAAAGGGAAAGCTAACCAAGAAATCAGTCACCGCTTTTCCTACCTTGGCTCCGGATATTGGCTTCGCCTTGGTCATCTCTTTCCCCAAGAATGCTACAAAAACCGCGGCAGAGAGCCCCGTCCGAAAGGGCGGGGGTGAATGGTGCGTCGTTTTTGCGGGGGTACAGGGGGCTTGCCCCCGCCCTGTGGGCGGGGAGATTCACTCAGCACAAGAGGTTTTCTTGCTTAACAGGATACCATCCTGAGCATGCCTTGGCAAGACCGAGGAAGTCCCGGAGGGATTTGTTCTTAGGGAAGCTTCAATGCAAATTGCTTGACCTGATAATCCCATTCTTGGGTCGTCAGATCAACCTTTGTCTGGCTTTTCTCCTCACAAAGGGTGGCATTGACATAGCCCCCTCCCCCCTCGAAGGTAAGACATTCTGCTGTCTCATCCTTCAAATCGAGGCCCAATCCGCGTTTGCCAAAATAGCGCTTCAGCGCCTCAACGACCTCGCCCGGGGACAACTTTGTCTTAAGTTCCAGCCTTAGCATTCTCTACGCCCTCCAAACCTTTCTTCTGACCCTATGTCTACCATCTGTTTCTTTCACTGACAACAAAAACAGAAGGGGCCAGATGGAAGATAAGCACGTTTCTTCAGGAAATGAAACGTTTTATCGGAGAGGTGGAAGTTTTGCGGGGCAACTTTGGAACTAGCCGAGCACCTCGTAGACGGTGATGGCACGGCGTTTACCTTTTATCGATTTTAGACCGATTCTTCTGATGTCAAACCTTTCTTTCACACATTCGTATGTGGCCTCGCCAATAAGAATCTGGTTTGGCCTTGCTATTTTCTGAAGTCTCGATGCAGTGTTCACCACATCACCAATAACCGTATAGTCCATCCTTCTCGGGGACCCCAGATTTCCCGCCAAAACCCGACCGGTATTAAGGCCCAGTCTTATATCAAATATTTTGTCAGGCTCCACGGATCTATTCATTCGAAACAGCGCCTTTCGCATCTCAAGAGCTGCGAGTATGGCCCTTTCTGCATCGTTTTCCCTCTCTATCGGTGCACCAAATATGGCCATAATGGCATCGCCCATATACTTATCAAGAGTGCCGTTGTAATCGAAAATGATATCGTTCATCTCTCTGAAGAATCGATTAAGCAACTGACTTATTTCACTGGGAGAGAGTCTTTCGGAAAGGGGCGTGAAATTGACAATATCCGAGAAAAGCACTGTCACTGTCTTCTCTTTAGGAGAGAGCATGGCATCTTCGTCCTCGCTGTCCCCGCTGATAATGACGTCTACAATATCGGGAGAGTGGAATCTCTCCAGACGATTACGCATCATTTCTTCATGGTGCACCTTCTCCATAAGGCTGGCCTGCTCCATCACGACCGCCATCTGATTACTCAGGGTCGTCAGGAGGTCAAGATCCGGTTTTGTGAACATGTTGTAGTTATGAAAGCTCTGAAGCTGGATCAAACCAATCACTTCATCCTTCCTCCACAGGGGAGCCATCATACATGTTCGAGTTTTATCATCCAGCCGGGGTTTGGCCTCTACATCCAGCGGATCATCCACAGTTATTGAGGTGAGTAACGAGACCTTTTCCTCAATAACCTTGTTGATCAATGCGCGGTTCACTTGCAATGCTTGAGGCCCCGCTTCAGGCGGTCTTTTGTTCTTGATTGCTTTCGGGACGAACTCTCCGGATCTACCCCCCAATACGATAATAAATCCAAAATCAGCATCAATGACCTGAAAAACTAAGTTCAGAATCTTGTGCAACAGCGCGTCCATATCCGTTGTGCTAAGCAGTGTACGCGATACCTGATAAAGCACGTAGAGAATCTTGTTGCTTCTTTGTAAGTTCAAGAGGCTGATTTTGCTCGTATCCTTCTCCTCTGCTTCAATATCCGACAGAAATTCATCCTCATCAACAGCGCCATGACTTCGAATGGATGCCACCACTTCCTGAGTGCCCTCCCTTTGCTCTATGACGACCTGGTTGGCTATTTCGGTTTTGCTTTGAGCCTCTTCTCTATGGGTGGGCATTCGCAGTATATCTCTAGATTCGTCTTCCTCCTCTATCTCATACTGGAACGTCAGCACGGATGTCCCAATTTCTACGAAATCGTTGTGTTTTAGGATACGGCCGGTTATTCGGGCCCCATTGACGTAGGTGCCGTTGTGACTTTCTAGATCCAGAAGGAGATAGCCATCGGGCGTTTTTCTCAATTTAGCATGTCTACGGGAGGCCGTGTGGTCTGTCAGTACGACATGGTTATCCTTTGATCGGCCAATGGTCGTGATATCCTGCAGGATTCCATAGTTAAAGGATTTCCCGTAGCCTGTGACTATTCGGAATTCAGGCACTCGATTTTCCTTTCCTCAACAAAGAACGTGCGCCCAAAGAATGTGACCTCGACTTATTCCAAAAAGGGGTTGGAGGTCTCTTTTCTGCGTCTCAATATTTTTCTGGAGTGATGAACTGATGGCTCGCCACCCCAATTTTTGCCATCAAGAGCCTTATCTTTGAGCCGCGTCGAGTTATCGCAAAACCATGTTTTCGCTTCTAGATTGATCGTAGGTGGATGCCGGAAGGGAGATGGTTCTTGAGGACCTAACAGAGAGGGCCGCACCCTGTTAGGCGTTTGGGGGGCAGTATTAAGCGGTTTCTCCACAAGCTGTCGTCCAGAAATAATCCCTTCAAGTAAGCGCCAGAAAAAATGTAAGACCTTATTATTAAATGATAAAACGCTCTGGAAGTCAAGGAAAACTGCTGTTTGCCTCTCTTCTGAAGGGAGCCCCTGGGGCCCGAGCCGATCACCTGCCTTTTGCTCGGAACGCCCAGGGGCTATGGATGGAG
>JASFTV010000335.1:0-4205 GCA_050050615.1 Desulfobacteraceae bacterium | reverse complement strand
TGCGATGATCCCTTCATCAAGGATCACCGCCTTGGTCATGGTGGAACCGATATCAATACCTGCAAAATATGCTGCCATGTTTCAGTTAGCTGCTAGCCACAGACCCACGCGGACGAGCACAGACATTCAAGAGCGTACTCTGTGCCTCCAGTGCTGCGGTGAGCGGCACGGGTGGTGAGATTTAATTCGCCTTGCTTTGGCGGATAGACTCAAGGGTCTCGATGAACGCATCGATCTTGTTTCTAGTATCCACCTCCGAATAGGAAGTAATGTCGATGATGTCACTTTCCAGGATCAGAGAAGGCAGTTCTCTGAATGTTTTCTCTTTCTTTCCGTCCGAACCGAGCATGAGGACCGGAATGGGTTTGTAGATTTTCGCCAACTGGTGAAGTTGCCAAATGAGACCGACATGCCATGTCCGGCAGGAAAAGGCTAGGTGCATCACAACACCGTCGATTTTGTAATCTTCAATGTACTCGATCAAGCGCTCCACATCCGGTTCTGAGCCAGGTCGTTTTCTCGCCTTGTCGTACCAGTGAGTCCAATAACCAAGCCACTTCCACGCGATATGTTCGATGGGATCGTCTGTTTCCGGAATGTCCATTTCATAGAGAGGAACGACCATGCGATAGGTTGTCTCAACCGGAAAAGAAGCCCCCTTGCTGTTAAAGTAATTGAAATCGTTTAGGGCATACCATGCAGGCAGGCCGCCCCCCCACAGGAGTCTGTATTTTTCGTCCTCGACTTCCCCTTCTCCTTTCGCGACTTTCTCTTCCAATTCCTGCTTCAGGTTTGCGAAGAAATCATAGGCCTCTCGGGTAGCCATCATGAAAGAGAGGGGCACCATGGTATTCATGGCATCTCCAGTGCCCATAGGGCAAGGAACTGCTCTTCGAAGTTCATAGGTTTCGTGGATGAGGTTCCAAGTTCGATCGCTCAAGTCAGCAAGCTCGCGCAGTCGATCGTAATCCATCTTCTTGCCCGTTTGTTCTTCGACAAAGGAGACAAGGCCGCGCAACTGATCAACAATATATCTATGGTAATAACCCCAGACTTCCCGGTGATCTCTCTTGGGGTCAAAGAGGGGATGGGGGAGATCCATATTATAGATTGGAACATCGGGCATGAATTGCTGGGCTGCCTGATACCACTTCCCTCTGGGGTCACAGAGGATCTGTCCACTGGCAATCATGAAATCGGGTCTTACCTGTCCACCCCAGGGGGGCTCAGGAGGCATCTCTCCCAATTCCTCTCGCCACTGGTCAAAGCCCAGTCCGCAGAGGGCGTAGGTACATAGCGAGCGGGAAAAGCCCAGGGATTCCGCCCTCTGAAGGAATCGTTCCGCATCTCTTTTTGCCCCGCAAATACCCGCAAAATTCTCTGTCCAGACAGGCAACACATCCATGGCGCGCAAGATCTCTTCATGGTGACAGACGATAAAGGTGTAGGCAAGTTTCTGCTTCCCTTCCGCTCTCGCCCGATTTGTACCGGTCATAAACTCCTTGACCATGGGCCCTATGGAAGCGGCCGCCTGGGTTGCCGTCCTTCTCTTTTTCGGTTTTTTTTGCGCCCCAGCCATTGTCTCAATCCTCCTTATCTTCCAATCCGCTCTATTCGATCATTTCAAGAAATGCCTGGATTCTCGTCCTGAGTTGGCCAACGGTTCCACCCGAGTAAAGATCTTCTAAATGGAGAAGAGGGATGTCCATAGAGTCATAGTAGGCCTTTCTTGCAGGAACCTCAAAGCCGAAGGGATCGCAGTACTTGTATATGTATAAGATTGCGCCGTCCACCTTAAATTCCTTGGCAAAAAAGCCGATATCGCCGAACCGGTTTGTCATATCATCTTCAAATGTTCCTGCTTTGTTCTCCCTGTAGGTTTTGGGACAATTAACGCCGTCCAGATAACGATGGGAGAGTGCATCTATGGGGTCTTCACCGACGGCTACCTTCGGTAAAGAATCTCTCGCCCCATTGCAGATGGTGTCTGCAACCACGTTGGCTCCGAGAGCCTCTGTGAGTTGAACAAGTTCGGCATTGTCTACACAGGCCCCATCAATGAGTATGCGGGGTCCCTTTTTCAGGGGGGATTTCTTTCGCTGGCCTATCTCAGCCAAGACGTCATCCAACAGGGCATTCGACTCCTCAACGGGCAAACTTGACCCAGCCGTAATCACCTTGGTCAATTCGGTCCCCGAGATCAGGGGTGGGTCTCCTTTCCTTAATTCATAAAGGGATTTGATTTTGTCCCTGTTCTCATTATGGAGCCGAATCGCTTCGGCCAGGTCATCATCTGAAATCTTTTTTCCGACAAAATCTTCGAGGCTCTTTCTGAATGTGTTGAGCTCCTCGTTAAAGAATTCAAAAGACGATTCCTTGACCACTGAAGGGATGTTCACGAAATGAAAGTAAGGCAGGTTCAATGAATAACGCCACGCACTGTAACTCCTCACCATACTGTCACAGCCATGGGGGACGACCATGCCGGATAGAAAATCATATTTCTCCTTAACTGCAAGATCAAAACAGCTCCGGTAGTAAGGGCATACGATGGTCTCAAGCAGTGTGTCGCCCTTGGTGATCGGTTCATGGATATCTCCTCTGACTCTAAAGGGGATGCACCGTGCAGCCGTGATCATTTCCAAAGGCACAAAGGAGCAAACATAGCCGATCGCTTTCTTGCTCTGAGCGCTCAATTCCTTTGCCCTCGCGCCATAATCTTCATAATAGCTTTGCACTTTTGACATGACCTTGCTCTCCTCATTCATCAGCCCTATCTCCTTGTGAGATTCTAAAGATATGGAAACAATCCGCTGGAAAAAGCAGGCGTTCTGACTTGGTTTCGAGAGATGAAAGAGAACATCTGATTTCGTATTACCGTATCCCAAGTTACATAATTCATCAGCCAATATCAAGAGAAATAATCACATTGTAGCTACAATTTAGTTATCCCCGGAAAAAGCTTTTCATAGGAAATGGTCCCATGTGAGGGTTTTTGAAAGTTACTCATTTTTGGTCATGGCTTTATTTTCAGAGAGTCAGGCGCTACGGGTAAAAAGCGGCTGGTTTAGGGAAAGTTGGCCGTCTCAGGTTCTTAGGCTTTCACCGGCTATGATCGCTGCGCCGAGGGCGGCTGTCAGTTGGGGTTGTGGTGGAACAATAATCTCATAGCCGGTTATTTCTTCCATCGCCTTGACCAGACCCGCATCCCGAGCTCCTCCGCCCACGAGGGCCAGATCTTTTTCGATCGTTATCCTTTCTGCCAAACTGTTGAGTTGGGCTGCGAGGGCCCTGTGGATGCCTGCAAGAAGGTCTTCCTTTGCCGTCCCTTCGGCAATCCGGGATACGGCCTCGGACTCCGCAAAGACGACGCATCCCGTGCTAAAATCCACCCTTTTTTTCGACTTCAGGGAAAGATTCCCTATATCTTCCACCTTCACCTGGAGAACCTTGGCAATAATCTGGAGGATTCTCCCACTCCCGCCGGCACATTTTCCGCTATGGACGAAGTTGACCGCGTTTCCGTGATCATCCAGACGAAAAACCTTGCTGTAAAGATCTCCCACGTCAATGGCTGTTCTCACTGAAGGAGAAAGATAAGCGATGCCCTTTGCATGGCACGATATATCTGTTTTGATGCCATCAGCATAAGTGACCATCTGAGAACCAAACCCGGTGGCGAGCGTTCGAGCAATCTCCCTAGTCGCCAAGCCCGACTTGGAGAGAAGCGCTTCTCTAATCCGATCTGCGGTGAGCTTGAGATCCCCGCCGGAAGGGCACTCGAAGGTTCCCAGAATCTTCCGGGCGGCCATAACGATTCCTTTTGAGGAAGCGGAGCCGATATCAAGTCCCATCGTGAAGGCCATCGTTTCTACCCATCTCGTCTCAAATTCGTAACGCCTTACCCCAACAAAGTGTTGTGCTCATTATTGAGGCTCGTACTGAAAAGCATAAGTTCGTGTTACTATACGGCCATTGCGAGGAATCCCAAAAGGTTCGGGACGACGCGCCTGCATGGTGTGGCGCTCCCGTCCTCGTCCGACGCCAAAGGCTAAGGCCGACGGTGTCCACAGTGGCCTGCCTGTCCGCCGCAATGCTATGGAGGGCGGGCTACGAAGGATGGATCGGCGCGCAAGCGCGGTCATCCGATAAATCGGGATCACAATGACCTTTCTGGGATAGCACTTATCTAGTGGAACTGACTA
>JASFTV010000334.1:0-4209 GCA_050050615.1 Desulfobacteraceae bacterium | reverse complement strand
CACAATCCGGCCATAACGGTTCTCACGCATCTTGACAAAAGCAGGACGCGTCACATTATACGCCCCGTTGAGGTGAACCGCCATGATCGCTTCCCAGTTCTCAGGCTCCATCTTCGCCAGCGTCTTATCCCTCAAAATCCCCGCATTGTTGACCACAATGTCCACCCGGCCAAACGCCTTGATCGCTGCATCCACAATCGCCTGACCACCTTCAACCGTGGCCACCGAATCATAGTTGGCCACTGCTTCACCACCCAGAGCCTTGATCTCTTCAACCACCTCATCGGCCGCACGCTTTGAACCTTTCCCACTGCCGTCCTTGGCACCGCCCAGATCGTTCACCACCACCCTGGCACCCCGTTTGGCCAGCTCCAGGGCATAAACCCGGCCCAGCCCTGCACCCGCTCCCGTCACAATCGCCACCTGCTCGTCAAAACGGATGTCTTCTCGCCGCTTTCTCTCCTCCATCTCCTCTTGGCTCAACCATTCAAAAACGCCCCGATCAATCACCACTTCCCCGTTTTCAGCATTCACAACCCTCCAGAGCGCTTGTCCTTTCGTGGTTTTCCATATCAAGGTTTTTATGGGTTTCCCGGGATATAGAGGGCTTCTAAAACGGCAATCGAGGCGACTGACCTTCTCGGGTTCGCCAGGCACAAGCGTTTCAATCAACGCCCGGCAGGCGTAGCCGTGAGTGCACAAGCCGTGCATAATAGGTTTTTCAAAGCCGGCCATTTTTGCAAACGCTTCGTCCACATGAAGTTGGAAGGTATCTCCGGAAAGCCTGAACATAAGGGGCTGGTCAGCTGATGGGGTTGCTTCCACTACAAAATCAGGGTCTCTGTCCGGCATATGAATCTCTTTTTTAGGAGCATCTTCACCTCCAAACCCACCGTCAAGCCGTGCAAACACGGTCGCAATGCTGGTAAACAATTTCTTGCCATTGGAGTGATAAGTCTCAAATTCTGCAACAATTAGGGCACCCCTGTCCTTACCTCTGTCATAATAATGGGTGATGACCCCTTCGGTCGATAAAGTTCCCTCCGGTGGGATGGGATTGTGAAAGATGATTTCATGCTCACCATGGAGAACGCCGGCTAGATTGACATTGCTGATGCTGACCAGTTGCGGCATAAAATCATAAATGGTCGTAATAGCGAAGGTGGGTATTACTTTCAGATCTTTTTCATAGCAGTAATCCAGATCAGCAAAGCCGGCCCCGACGCCTAAAGCATAGAGCGCTGCGTCTCTCCATGTGTATTCTTTTGTTAGGGGGCCGATCTTTTTGCCGATGGCATCCAGGTTCAAAGCCATCCTTCTCCCTCCTTTTCCTCATTTTGATATCCTACAAGAAAACCGCATAGTCCTACCTCTCGGCAGGGTTTATCCACCATCCGTCGACCTGTCCCCGCCTCTTGACGGTTTCCTGCTTTTTTCGCCTTTCCCCTATGAGTCAAGCGGCCCTTTTCCCACCAGGCCTTTTTTCTTTACACGTCTCCGACAGCTTTTCTTGAGAGCCAGAGGCGGTGAATGCGGGAATCAATATGAATTTTAGCGTGCCCTTCACCATAGCGACATATGCCTCTCTTTCCAACTTCAGCATAGACCGAAAAAAGCTTTCACCGGAGATGAAATTGAAAATGGCATTCATCATGGCCATGACTTTCAAGCGCTCTTGGGTTGGGACATGTCTGCCGTCCTGGCTCAGGTTCATGGACCGAGCAATATCGGAAATAAATTCAGGGACGTGAGATCCAACGCCTGCGTCGTGACGGGTTTTTCCGAAGTATTGGAAGAGGATAAGGTTGGAAATCTCTGGGCATTCAAAGAGATAGTCGCTGACCATATCGATGGCGATGTCCATCCGCTTCCGCAGGGGCTGACCGTGGATCAATTTCTCCACTTCTATAAGCTTCCTCCTGAGATCCTCGGTGATATCGAGGAGAGCGGCCTCATAGAGATCAGCCTTGTCTCCCCAGTGATAGTGGAGAGTGGAGATATCAATACCTGCCGCTTGGGCAATCATCCGAGTGGTGGTGCCGTGAAAACCGTATTCCCCGAACTGACGACGTGCCACCTTCAGGATCTTCGCCTTCATGGAATCTGGAGCCCGGCGGGCCTTCTCCAGTGAAGATACCATGGTTCTGCTCCATATATTTTTCCATCATTTGATGGAAAAATATATAGCATCCGCCCAGGAGTCAAGCGAAATTTCTGAGCCGCCGATTGACTCCCGTATTCGGCAAAATGGCAGTCTTCTCTTGCACCAAGACGAAACACTTTGAGCTACCTTGAATAATCTCTATTCTATTTTCGCGCGGTTTTGACTATAATGGGTGATGTGAAGTCCATCGGGATTGTAATATACGGCATCACTGGTGTCCAACATAAATCAAAATCTAAGGACTTATCCTTAAAGGTAATGATGCATATTCAAAGAAAAACTATCAAAGAGGCTTGGGTGTTGATAGTTCCTGACCAATAATCGACTGGATGGGTGTGCAGATGCGCTGGGAGTCTTGTCTTTGTCAAAAATGGTCGCTCGACCCTGATCCATATGGTGCAAGTATATAAATTCGGAGGTTCATCGCTCAAAAATGCCGAAGGGATCCGCAACTTGCGGCAAATAGTTGCAGATGTGGACGAATCCCTTGTTTTGGTAGTTTCTGCTCTGGGAAAAACCACAAATGCCCTGGAGGAGGTAGTCCAGGCCAATTTTGAGCCCACGAATATCTGGCGCGAGAAGCTGGATGCCATTCGGGAATTTCACGAGAGCATTGCCTCCGACTTGTTGCGCGAACCGGATGTGTTCCTGGATAACATTCTTCGTCCTTCCTTTGATGCCCTTGCCCAAAAACTGGGGGATCCGTCTGTGGGATCGTTTGATTTTGTATATGACCAAGTCGTATCCATGGGCGAGATCTGGTCGACCCTGCTTGTCCATCATTACCTGGTGGCAACGGGACTGGATTTCCGTTTTATCGATATTCGGGAATACCTAATGACCGACAGCAATTACCGGGAAGGTAGGGTTGCCTGGGACCAATCCGATTTTCTGATCCGGAAGGGGTTTGCCTGTACCGCGAAAGAGAAATACATCACGCAGGGTTTCATTGCGGGGACCGGGAACGGGTATACCACGACACTGGGCCGCGAAGGTTCTGATTATACCGCAGCCATCCTTGCTTATATCCTCGACGCCCAACGGGTTACCATCTGGAAAGATGTTCCCGGGGTGATGAACGCGGATCCCGAGGACTATCCGCACCCCAAAAAGCTCATAGAGATCTCTTACCAAGAAGCCATCGAACTGGCTTTTTTCGGTGCCAAGGTCATTCATCCTAAGACCATCAAACCACTGTACAACAAGACAATCCCCCTCTGGGTGAAGTCGTACAAAGACCCCTCTGGCGAGGGGACCCTTATCCATGAAATGGAGCAATCCCCAAACCTCATCCCGGTATTTGTGCGTAAGCGCAACCAGGTGCTTATCTCAATCCTGCCTCGCGATTTGTCCTTCCTGATCGATGAGGGACTCGGCAGGATCTTCAACCAGATTGATAACCATAAGGTAAAAGTGAACCTGATCCAGAACTCCGCGGTCAGTGTTTCGCTGTGTGTCGACCGGTTCGACGGGCGAGTGGAACGGTTGATCAGTGAATTGTCTATGGGTTTTAGGGTCTTGTATAACACCAATGTCGAACTGATCACCATTCGCCATTATACCGATGAATCGATCCGGGAGATGATTTCCGGGGAAACCATCCTGATCGAACAGAAAACCCGTTCTACCGTAAACTATGTGATCAAAACAGGCTGACCGTTCCGAAATCCTTCTGCATCAACGAAGCAACAGCGACCGAACCGACCATGCTAAGCCGGCACCTTCAAAACCTCGCTCGAGATTAGCACGAATTCCTCTTTGGTCTGTGTAGTTTGGGGAAAGGGGATTGGCGTGTCAAACAAAAACCCGAGTCGTATATTTTGTATTTACTTCATAGCATTGGGTTCTGTCTCCCGCGAAAACTTTTGTGTTGCTCGGGGATTTTATTTATGAAATGATTGTCTTATTTGATTGCTACACCCTTAAAAGCCCATGGCCACGCATCCGCCCATGCCTTTTTTGTCTGGTTGTCCTTTATGAGAAACTTGAGTTGACAATCGGCCAAGAAAGCCATAGTTTTTAATAGGTTAAAATCTAACACCTTT
>JASFTV010000333.1:0-4212 GCA_050050615.1 Desulfobacteraceae bacterium | reverse complement strand
ATGCTGGAAGACAATGATCTGGAGAGCCTGGATGATCTGGCTGATGAGGTTATCGGCCGGACCGAAAGGAGTATGCGAGAGGCGATCGAGAAAATTCCAGATGGCGTCTATCGTGCCCAGGGTATTGTGGAGCAGATGGAGGGCAAGGATGACATAGTCATCAAGGTGGCGGTCGAGGTGAAGGGAAGCGATATCGTGGTGGACCTGGAAGGATCTTCCCCCCAAGTCGATTGGGGCGGGAACGTGGTCTATAACTTCACCTTTGCCTATGTCTTTATGGCTGTCAAGAGCATGTTCGATCCGGACATTCCAAACAATGATGGCTGTGCAGCACCGATATCCATGAAGGCGCCCGAGGGGACGGTGGTCCACTGCCGATTCCCTGCGGCTGTTGCCGCCAGAATGCAAATCGGCCATTTTCTCACTGAAATCATCTACAGGGCATTGGCCAATGCCGTGCCTGACAGAGTGATCGCGGCAAGCGGTGGAACGCCGGCAACCATGAATGTGTTTTACGGAAGGAGAAACGACGGAAGGCCGTGGCATTCAGTCATCATTCGGGGTGGTGGTATGGGTGCTAGCACGGGGGCGGATGGTCATTATGTGTCCATATTCCCGGCAAACGGGGCCAACACCCCTATTGAGATCTTTGAGAGTGATACGCCCCTCATTGTGGAGAGACGGGAACTTCTCCCGGATTCCGGCGGTCCTGGGAAGATGAAGGGTGGCCTGGGGAGACGGGTCGTTTTCAAAGCGCCAGACGATGTGTACGCACCGCTCTCCCCCGTGAACCTGGGCATTCAGTCCGGGAGATACCGTTATTCGCCCGAGGGATTGTTTGGCGGGAAAAACGGTGCCAAGGCCCAGTTCCTTGTGAGCGGGAAGCCCGGAAACCCCTATGGCTTAACGCAATTTGGCCCCGGTGATGTGGTCATGATGGATGCGGCCGGCGGTGGAGGTTATGGGGATCCCCTGGAGAGGGACCCGGAATCTGTGGTGCAGGACGTGCTCGACGGCTATGTAACCCTCGAGCACGCCAGGGAAGATTACGGCGTTATCATCGACCCAGAAACCATGGGCGCAGATTTCGATGCAACAAAGAGGTTGCGCGAGTCTATGAGAAAAGCGTCATAGGAGATATGAAAGGTTAAGAAATTAGCAGTGTTCGAAAGACGTGGTAAGCGGCTTTCTTGCCTGAAAGTTCTTTTCCAGCCATGACCGTTTTTCTCCCTCCGGGCCGTAGGCCCTATGGGCCGGAGGCAAGGGGATATCTAAGGCGTTCAGGTCTGGTGGTCAAAAATTCGGGGTTCAACAAGCTCACGGGAGATTCTAACCGCTTTACAGACAAGGAGTCGCGCTATGGATCAGGAGAGAAAACTATACCCTTCAGGTTTTAACCCTCTGTTTGCCAAACCCTCTCGCCCCCTTCCAAAGGAAGTGGCCGTGATCGGCGCGGGAACGATCGGGCCTGACATCGGATACTATTTGAAGAGCGCGCTGCCCGGTATCAAACTCTACCTGGTTGATGTGGTGGAGGAACCGCTCAAGAATGCCGAGAAAAGATTGGAGGGTTATGCAAAGAAGGCGGTTGAAAAGAGAAAGATGAAGGAGGATAAGGCTAAGGAAGTCCTCAAGAATATTGTCTATACCATGGACTATGGTGAGATCAAGAACTGCGACCTGGTGATTGAGGCTGCTACCGAGAGCATTCCCCTCAAACAGAAGATCTTTGAAACGGTCGAAAATATTGTGAGTGAGGAGACCGTCATCACGTCTAACACAAGCTCTATTCCCGCTGACAGGATCTTCTCTAAAATGAAAAGACCGGAGAGAACGACGATAACCCACTTCTTTGCCCCTGCCTGGCGGTCTCTTCCCGTGGAGGTGATTCGATGGGAAGGCGCGAGCAACGAGGTGGTCGATTATCTTTTCTGGTTTTTTGCGCAGACCGGTAAGGTCCCTATCATTACGGACAATGCCATCTGCTTTATGCTGGATCGGATCTTTGACAATTGGTGCAACGACGCTGCCTACCTGCTGTCTCAGGCTTCTGCAAGCCAGGTTGATAAGGTGGCTGAGGAGTTTGTGTTTGCGGGTCCCTTCTTTGTCCTGAACATGGCCAATGGTAATCCGATTATTATTGAAACCAATACGCTCCAGATGGAGGAGGGCGCCCATTACAAGCCGGCCCCTATCCTGGCCTCTGTGGACAGATGGGTCACCCACCGCCCTGGGTCAAAAGTGGAGGTCCCGGATGACGTAAGCAATTTCATCAGGGACAGGATGCTGGGGATCCTTTTTTCCCAATCATTCGACATCATAGACAGGGGCATTGGGACCAAAGAAGACCTCAACTTTGGTTGCCAGATTGCCCTCGGCTTCAGGAAAGGACCGTTTGATATTATGAGGGAACTTGGCGACTCAGAGGTCTTTCGGATCATGAAGAGATTCGGAGAGGAAAGGCCGGGTTTTCCTCAACCAAAGGCGTCCTTTTCCGAGTATCAGGGCTTCAAGCGGCATCTTCTGGTGGATGAGAAGGACGGGGTTAAGATCATTACCCTCCGTAGACCCCAGGCCATGAATGCGATCAGTGATGAGATCAATGACGAAATCCTGGCTGTATTAAAGGAGCATGTTGATGACCCGGCGGTTAAGGGTTTTGTGATTACGGGGTACGGAACCAGGGCCTTTTCAGCGGGTGCCGATATCGGAAAATTCCCCCAGACCCTTGGAAACAAAGCTGCGGCAGCACAATACGCGAAAGATTGCGCTGAGGTTCAGTTGTTTATGGACAGGATGAAGAAACCGATTGTCGCTGCAGTCAACGGCATGGCTTTGGGCGGCGGGTTGGAGATCGCCATCCGGTGCCACAGTATGGTTGCGACCAAAAACGCGACGTTCCAGTTTCCTGAGATCACCCTGGGGATCCTGCCGGGAATAGGCGGATGTATCGTTCCTTATCGAAAGTGGCCCCAAGGGGCAAAGCTCTTCCACGATATGATCTGCTTGGCAAAACCGCTTAATGCTCAGGAGGTGATGGATGTCGGGATGGTGAGCCAGATCGTGGATGATTATCCCGCGCTGATACAGGCGGCTGTTGAAGAGGTCAACAATTTACAGGGTAAAATCCAAAGGATCCCTGACGGAAAGGTGGAGATTCCGGATGTGCCAATCCCGGATGAGCCCATGGCAGGCAAGCTGGCTTTGAGCAAGGAAGCGGTCTCCATTACGGCAAAGACGATTCAAGCTGGCGCGGCGGCTGATACGTTGGCCGAAGCCCTTGAGATAGGATATCAGGGATCCGCTGAGATCGCCTGCACCGAGGCTGCCAAGGAAGGGATTACAGCCTTTTTGGAGAAAAGAAAGCCGGAGTACAAAAAATAGGATCCCTTAAACCCCTTTTGGGCCGAATTCTGAGAAAAGGGTTTGGCTTAGAGGAGGGTGGTTTCTACTTGACAGAATAATAACCTAATAGTATTAGGTAACTAATCCATCAAATCTTTTAGATACAAGAAAAGACAGCAATAACAGTGAAATAGTCACCTAATCGCAATAGCATCTTTACCATGACTGACAAAGACTTACCAATGAAAGTGTTCAGACAGGGTTGCCTTTTCCAGGTTTTCCTGGCAGTCTTGAAAGCGGATAGCAAGAAGGAAAATGCTATTTGGAATATATCTTAAATAAAAATAGATACTTAGGTTCTAGTTAGTAAAAAGAAAGAAATCTGTCTAATGGTCTTAAGAAAGAATGGGGATTAAGGCTTCAAAAGAAGACACCCGGGGCCGCATTATTGATTCGGCCAAAAGACTTTTTGCCGAACAGGGATACCAGAAAACGACCGTCATGGATATCTCCAGAAAGGCAGGGCTGTCCGAGGCAGCGCTTTATGAATATTTTCAAGGCAAGGAAGATTTACTGCTGACAATCCCGCAGTTGTGGGTCTCTGAATTAATCGAGGGCCTGGAAGAGCAACTCTTTGGGATAAAAGGAGCGTTCAACAAACTCAGGAAGTATTTGTGGTGGTATTTGCGCCGCATTGAACAGGCACCCCTGGACGCGAAAATCGTCTATCTTTTCCTGAAGACGAACGCAAACTTCATGGAATCCGAAGTCTACTCCAACGTAAGGAAGCTCTACGCCTACCTACTGGACATATTTGAGGAAGGACGGAGCATGGGTGAAATGAAACCGGACCTCGACCCTTACGTG
>JASFTV010000332.1:0-4228 GCA_050050615.1 Desulfobacteraceae bacterium | reverse complement strand
CTAATATTATAACCAAGCGAATTCAAGTTTCAACCTCTTCCTTTTTTTCGAAGATTCGCAGTATTATCATCGAATTCCGTCCCCGCATCCGCGAGTGGCCCCTCCCCCGCGCCCTTTTCAACCTCAGAACCTGCCCCTGAATCATGCACTCCGAATCCCAAATAAATAAGCCACCTTAACGGTGGCCTTTTCAATCCCCCTGGTGCCGAAGGCGGGACTCGAACCCGCACAGGCCTACACCCACTAGACCCTGAACCTAGCGCGTCTACCAATTCCGCCACTTCGGCACGCAAATATAGTTGATATTTTTCTATAATTATTTATATTATCACTCAAGTTATGTCAACATCTTAATTCGAGACAAAACCGGCCTGCCAAGGCCGTGCTTATTTTCTTCATTCATGAAAACCTCTTTGAGGAGCGCGTGATTTATCGATGAATGTGATTCGTGATCTCAACGCACTGGAAAAAACACTAGATAATCCTGTCTTGACCATAGGAAACTTCGACGGTGTTCACAAAGGTCACCTCACCCTCTTTGAGAAGGTGAAGGAGAGAGCCAAGGCTATTGGTGGACAATCGGCGGTTATGACGTTCGAACCGCATCCCACCAAAGTCATGAAACCAGGAAACGGCCCGCCCCTGATCACCCCTACTGGTCAAAAATTAGAACTCATACGGCGATCCGGTATTGAAATCATTCTCTGTGTCCCCTTTACCCGGCAATTTGCCGCCATTTCAGCGGAGGATTTCGTAAAAGATATCCTTGTGGATAAAATCGGGATCAAGGAAATCGTGGTCGGTTACGATTACACATTCGGCCACAACCGCGAGGGAAACATCTCCTTGCTCAGGCAAATGGGTGATCATCTCGGTTTTACGGTCCAACTGGTCGGGCCGGTCCACGTTGACCACACGCTGGTATCGAGTACTTCCATCCGAAATCTTATCCAAGATGGGAAGCTTTCGGAGGCCAAAAAGTTCTTGGGGAGAGACTATCAGATCCAGGGAACGGTGATCAGGGGTCGGAACAGGGGCGGTAGACTCCTTGGTTATCCCACCGCCAATCTGAAGCTCATCAGTGAATTGTTTCCAAAGGAAGGGGTCTATGCGGTGACCATCATCATCGATGGCAAGACATACAATGGCATCACCAACATAGGATACAACCCCACCTTCGGCAATAATGCCCTCTCCCTTGAGACCCACGTTCTCGATTTCAATGGGGATCTTCTAGGTAAAACCATAAAGGTCAATTTCCTCGAGCGGCTCAGAGACGAAAAATCTTTTGATAACGTCAAGGCATTGTCTGATCAGATAGCTCAGGACATCGAGAGGGCAAGGAAGCTATTTGAATTACGTGAAGCAGAATAGGGGTTTGACCAGCACGAAAAACTGGAAGCTTTGGGTGGGGGTGCTGATAAGCGCCCTTTTTGTCTACCTCGCCCTTCGAAAGGTGGATGCTGCCAGGATGTGGATGGTGATGGCGTCGGCAGATCCCTTTTTGTTGTTTGTGGCAATTTTGATCACCCTCTTTCAATATGTCATCAGGGCTTGGCGATGGGCCATTCTCGTCGAACCCATCAAGAGCACAAGCTTCACCAACCGACTTTACGCTATCCTTATCGGTTTTGCGGCTAACTGTCTACTCCCAGCCAGGTTAGGGGAGTTTATTAGGGCCAACTACCTCGGGCAGACGGAGAATATGAGCAGCAGCTCGAGCTTCGGCACGATTGTTGTCGAACGGCTTTTTGACGGCTTTACCCTCCTTCTGATTCTGCTGATTGGACTCATTGGAACAACCTTTCCAGTTGATTGGCGATCTCTATCATCAAGCCTTCGCGGGACAGGATTCTTTTTGCTTTTCTTGTATGTGTTTCTCATCGTGTTTCTGGTTGGGTTTAAGTACAACGCAAAACGTTTCTTGAGTCTCCTTGACAGGCTTCTCTTTCTTGTACCCCATCAATTCCGATCAAAAATCATCAATGTGATCTGGAACTTCAGCTTGGGTCTCGTTCTTGTAAAGAATCCCTCTAGCTGGGTTCTGGCAATATTCTACTCATGCCTTTTGTGGTTTTCTTGCCTTTGTCAGATCCAGTTGGTGGAACACGCGATTGGACTGACCCTCCCCACCATTGCCCCATTTATGATCATGGCCATGGCCTCTTTCGGGGTCATGATTCCCTCTGCCCCTGGATTTATTGGAACCTTTCACCTTTCGGTCCAATATGGCTTCCTCTTGTATGGGGTTACTAAGGAAGAGGCCCTTTCCGCCGCTATCCTGTGGCATGGCGCCTTTTTCTTTCCAACCATTCTACTTGGTTTCATTTCATTTCTTATTTTACAAATCTCCTTTGCCAGCCTTTCGGCCGACCCCAGCACCTCCAAGCAGGAGCGTGTTTTGGACCCCTAAGCATTGAGCAGCGCTCAAAGGTGTTCGCATAGCACTGCTGTCCAAAATAAATCCAAAACACGCTTCTAAACAAGCTAAATGCCTGTATTTACAAGATGCCCCGCGGTGCCCAAGATTCAGGTACCCATGAGCACCGAGCTGCGAGCCATGGGAATATTTTTGGTATGATTCCAACGACCTGCTAAGACACGAGAATTCCTGTTGGTCGAAAAAATTTTGTTGGACATTTTGAGCTTCTTTCTTTATAAATCCCTAACTGAGCAAGTGTTCTTCCCATATCCAATAAGCGTTCGTCTAGACTATCATTGATAGCATTCCAGTAGAGATCTTTCTACTGCCACGAATCAGGATTCTGATGATCGAAGGGCCAAGTTTTTGTGTATTGCGCTCGTCCAGCACTTTGGAAGGCCCTTTCTAATTCTTGTATCGAGCTGCGTAAAATCCATCTCCATGCTGGTCAATCATATGCTCATAGATACGAAACCAGACGACCAAGAAATCGATGAATGAGACTTTACTCACATTTCCAAAAGGGGGGGTTCACCCGCACGAATCAAAAGAACTCACCGAGCATCTGGCCATAGAGGCATTGCCCATCCCAGAAGAGGTGGATATCCTTCTCATTCAACATTTCGGGGCCCCTTGCAAGCCTCTCATAGGAAAGAAAGATAAGGTCACAGAAGGAGACCTTGTGGGTGAGGTGGAAGGCGGTCTCGGGGCCAACATTCATGCCAGCGTCACGGGCGCGGTCAGAAGCATCGGCACCGCGGCCAACGCAGTTTCCGTCCAGTCCCCAGCGGTTACCATCCAAACCGATCCGGATGCTGCACCCAAAGGCTATAGCCCTTCTGACTGGAAAGAGTTACCCACTGAAGAAATACTTAAAAGGGTAAAAAATGGGGGTATCGTCGGTATAGGAGGCGCCGGTTTTCCTACCCATGTCAAGTTAGCGCCGCCTCCAGAGGCAAAAGTTGACACCCTGATCATTAATGGCGCGGAATGTGAACCATATCTCACCACGGATCACAGGGTCATGCTGGAACACCCTGAGGAGATCATCGAAGGCGCTAAGATCATTCTAAGCATCCTAGGGATCAATCAGTGTCACATCGGTATCGAGGCCAACAAAATCGATGCTGTTGAGGCTCTGAGAAAAGCGGTGGGAGATGCTTCCTCCGATCATTACCGAGTCACCGTCCATGCTTTGAAAGTCAAATATCCCCAAGGATCGGAAAAACAACTCATCGAAAGCATTACGGGCCGCCGGGTTCCAGGATTCGGTCTCCCCTTTGATGTAGGGGTCATTGTCCAGAACGTGGGCACAACCAAGGCGATCTATGATGCCGTGGTCCTCAACAAACCCTTATATGAGAAGGTGATCACCATCACCGGAAAGGGTATTGAAAGGCCGGCCAATTTAAGGGTTAGAATAGGCACAAGACTTAGCGATATCGTCTCCTATTTGGGCGGTACAAAGCCAGGTCTTTCAAAAATTGTGATGGGTGGCCCCATGATGGGTTTTTCCATTTCCACCCTCGACATTCCAGTCACCAAAACCACATCGGGCATCCTTTTCCTTACGGAGGACGAGATAGATACCCGGCCTCATAGTGCCTGTATCCGATGCGGATGGTGTCTTGATGCATGCCCCATGGGTCTATCTCCTAATGAGGCAGGAATTTATGTTGAAGCGGGCCGGGCTGAAGAAACTTCGCAGTTTGGCGTGTTCGAATGCTTCGAATGCGGGTGTTGCGCCTATGTTTGCCCGGCCAAGAGACCCCTTGTTCAATTCATTCGTCTGGCCAAGATGAAGGC
>JASFTV010000331.1:0-4229 GCA_050050615.1 Desulfobacteraceae bacterium | reverse complement strand
TTTCTGAACTTCTGCGACATAAAGCTGAGAGGCCTTCCCGTTTTTCATGATCACCTTGCGGCCCAGTAGATCCATTCCGTGAATCCCGGTGGTGCCTTCATGGATTGGATGAATTCGTGCATCCCGATAGTACTGTTCCAAAGGATAGTCCTCGCAGAATCCGGACCCGCCGAAACACTGTAAGCCCTGGCTAATGGAGAGAATCCCCATTTCCGACGGGTAAGTCTTGGCTACAGGGGTCAGGATCTCCAACAGGAGATGATATTTTTCTTTCTCATGGTCGCCACAAACCTTTTGCATGTCCATATACCTGCTGCACTGCATCAGGAGGGAAAGAGAGCCCTCGATGACAGCGCGTTGGAACAGCAACATTCTTTTGACGTCGGCATGCTCAATAATGGGAATGGGAGGCTGGGCGGGGTCCTTGACCGAGGGTTTCCTTCCCTGTTTGCGCTTCTTGGCATATTCAAGAGAGGTATAGTAGGCGGCCGTTGCCGTGGCTGTCGCCCCCATTCCGACCCCTATCCGCGCTTCATTCATCATCTGGAACATGTATCTGAGCCCGTTGTGAGGCTCACCCACGAGATAACCCCGACAATCGTTGTTATCGCCGATACTGAGCTGGACAGTGGGACACCCTCTGTAACCTAATTTGTGAAAAATCCCGGATGTGACCACATCGTTGAAAACCAGGTGACCCTCTTGGTCAATCCGCTTTTTGGGTACCACAAAAAGAGAGATCCCTCTTACGCCGGGAGGCGCGCCTTTTATCTTTGCCAGCAGCAGGTGTACAACGTTTTCGGCGGCATCGAGGTCTCCGGCAGAAATAAATATCTTCTGCCCCTGGAGGCTATAGTAACCCTCAGCCGTGGGTTCAGCCGTGGTGGTAATGTCCGATAATGAACTCCCTGCTTCGGGTTCAGTTAAGGCCATGGTGCCCTGCCATTGCCCTGCATACATCTTGGGGGCATAGGTGTTGAATAGCTCTTTAGTCCCGAACGACTCTATAAGATGGGCTGCACCCGCAGTGAGTCCCGGGTAAACGCTTGCTGAATAATTGGCTGCGGCAAAAATAAACCCGCAACTATCTGCAATGAGGTGAGGCAGTTGCTCTCCCCCGAGATCCAGAGGGACCGTGGCGGCAATCCAACCCCCTTTTCCGAATTCTTTCATCATGGTTCTGATGGACGGATGAACCCTAACCTGATCATCTACCCATTCCGGCGGATTCCTGTCCATTTCCTCAAAGTTGGGCCACAGAAGGTTCTCTGCCAACTCAAGGGCAGCCTTTAGAACCATATCCAGCATTTTTCGGTTGTATTCCTCGTAGTAAGGAAATCGGCTCAGGGATTCCGTATCGAAAACCTCGTAGAGCAAGAACTTCAGGTTCCTTTCACTCACAAATTTTTCGGCCATTGAGGTTCCCTCCTCTCCACTCAGGCTCAAAGAACCTTATCCTTTCTTCCACTTGATCCCCTCTTCACAGAGGTGCAGAATCGCGCATTCTTCGTGTCGAGGCTTGCGGGCGGCGCAGATCGCACGGCCATGAAGGATAAGGAGGTTTGAGAACAGCGTCCACTGATTCTTTGGCACGACCTCCATTAGATCGAATTCCACTTTGACGGCATCTTTGTTCTTGGTCAATCCAATACGTTGAGCCAATCGCAGCACATGGGTATCTACAACGATACCTGGAATGCCAAAGGCCTCCCCCAGTACCAGGTTGGCCGTTTTCCTTCCAATGCCGGCAAGGGAGACCAGATCATCAAGATTTGCCGGGACCTGGCCGTTGAATTTTTTTACCAGATCAGTCGAGAAGCCCTTGATCGCTTTGGCTTTATTACGGAAAAATCCGGTTGGGCGGATATCCTCCTCAAGTTGACCTATATGAACCTTTGCGTAATCCTTTGCTGACTTGTATTTCTTGAAAAGATCCTGGGTCACCTTATTGACCCTTTCGTCAGTGCACTGGGCCGAGAGGACCGTAGCCACCAGAAGTTCCAATGGATTGGTGAAGCGCAGGGCGGTTCCGGCATCCGGGTATTTTTTTACCAGGATCTTAATAATCTCTCGCACTCTCTTATCATCTTTCTTCTTTGCCATTTTATTCTCCCCTGGCCCCGCCTGGGCTGAATGACAATATTCTCCATGGGTCAAAATCGCGCCAATCAGGTTTTGACAAATTGTGCCCATTTCTTGTCGAAAATGCCAAAAATGGGTATGTTCCTCGGGCCTCTTTTGAAGTTGAGGAAAGACCTAATGCATGGCGGATTTCAAGCGCCTGTAATATTTAATATTTTTTCATCGCCTGCCTTTTTTTGGAACTCCTGCAAAACCCTGTTTCTGGCATAGGGTTTGCACCCTAAAGATCTTTAGGAGCGCTATCTGGTCGCCCTGGAAACCCGCTATTCTACGAATCGGTGCACCAGCCATGAAGAAAAATCGGACCCACTTTCTTAAAGTCTTTATCATCGGCCTCTCTTTGTTGGCCTTCACAGGATGTGTCGAATGGCTGACTGCCGCTGGGACAGGTGCGTTCGTCACTGCTGAGTATGTTTTGACGGGGGAAGTCACAAAAACCATCAGCTATGGATTTGGTCGAATCAAGAAAGCGCTTTTGGTCGCCCTATGTAAAATGGAAATCAAGGCGGAGACGGCACGGGAGATCGAAGACGGGGAAGAGATTTTCGCAAAAGCGAATGAGCTGGAAATCAGGATCGAGCTGAAGGAGATAACCCCGAAGGTTACACGCGTTTCAGTCAAGGCTGAGAAAGGCTTTCTGAATCGGGACAAGGCAACAGCCCAGGAAATCGTTCACCAAACTCATCAGATCGCTGAAAGGCTGGTCAGCTAAAGGCGCACGAACTGTTTCTTAAGGTCTTCACTTTTTGCGTTGTCTGGCGACGATCTTGCCGGAGATCCACCCTTTCTTTTTCAGGTTAGGCAGCCACACCTGGTACCAATCCCATTTTTTGTTCAATATCCAGAATACCTGATGCTTTTTGGCCACCATAATGACCTCCGAACGGGTGGTTGGAGCCTCCCTGATATTGGCTCTTTTTACGATGACCGTCACCCTGCTCAAGAGTTGTTCGGGAACGGCCTCTGGGCTCGAATTTGTATCGGTGGCTTCATAAACCTTGGCGCTGCTAATCCAGCCGGATATCCTGAGCCTTGGAATCCAGACACGAATCCAGTCTCCTTGGGCATCGAGCCATTTGATCTTCTCCCCTTTGACGAGGGGGCCGAAATAAGGTGATCGCTCCTCAGGTTTGATGAAGACGTAGCATGCATCCCCGGCCACCTCCAGGCTTGGGAGCAGACTCGTGAGGGAATGGGTCGGCTCTTTTTTTACAGGTTCAGTGTACTTATCGGGAGCCTCGCCCTCTTTGGCGGTGGCGCAACTGCCCGCAAGGAAAGCCGCAAGGCTTAACGAAAGGAGGCAAATGACGGCGGTTCTCAAGGCTCTATTCAATCTCCAACCTCGTCCGAGGACGAATGGCTGTACCCAGGGGCAGGTCTCAGAACGCGTTGATAGGATGTAAGAACCCGCATAGGTCTGTAAATAGGGTCATGAACGTTTGTCAGGAACTTCTACGAAAAATGCCAGAATGCCCCGACCTTTGCTCCGAGAGCTTCACTGGATTGAAATAGTGTAGAACCTGGGGTGGTCAGGTGTCAATGGAAAGGTGTCGTTCCTGATCGCCATCAAGGCATCATCTCCCCGTCGGGTTTTCTATCAGGTTCTTCGATGTGCCTGCTCCTGGATGGACACTAACGAAGTGTTCATTGTTTGGGGTGGCAGGATAGGGCTTGAGCGATCAGGCCGATCCGCAGTTCGTCATAGTTGACTCGTAGAGCGTTTCCTAAGTACTGTGTCGATACTGTCATTTCGACCCCCGTGCAAACGGGGGGAGAAATCTTACAATGCCAATGGATTACCAAGATTTCCCCCGGAGTTTACCCCTTCGGCAGGCTCCCTTCGATGAACTTGGGGCCAGAGGCAGGGCAGGCTCTGAGTCACTCGAAGGGGTCGAAATGACATGTTAATAAGGAAACGCTCTACCAGAAGGGTGCGATCGGGTGGTACTGATGGAGTGGCATAGGAGTGAATAACCCGGCCTCTCAGTGCTTTTTGAATACCATATCCGCAAAAAAGCTCTCTCCTGAGGTCTCGGTATGCTGTGAGTTTATCTGGATCCTGACACCTGCGACCCGGGGCGGTTCAT
>JASFTV010000330.1:0-4257 GCA_050050615.1 Desulfobacteraceae bacterium | reverse complement strand
CCCTCCCCTTTCAGAAAAGATCCGGAAGTGGTATCCACGGGTACAATATTTATACCATAATTCTTCCCTTTGAACCAGCATGAGGGCATTAAGATCCTTCTTGTCCCGGCATAAAGGGGGCGTAAATGAGTAAACAGCTATTGACAAGGTAGGATTTTCTTGTTTCTTAGAGGATAGTTCTCTATGGGTAAAAGTTTTCCCGCTGGTCAGTTTTCTTTTTGGTATCATCGGGTCAAGCTGTATTTTTTGGATCACTTTATTGCAAGGGGACGACGATGACCGGAATTGAAAATCTAAATCCAAGTGTATTTGACCCCAAGGCTGTGGACCCTGAAACAGCCAAATTTAACAAAAATCTCCAAGCACTTCTTGCCGCTTTGCCGCCCGCCCATTCGATGACGCCGCAGCAAGTTCGTGAAGAGAGAGAGTCGGGGAAAAGTTGGATGGGGCCGATCAAGCGTCTTGATGAAGGTCAGGATCGCGTTGTTCGTGCTCTGGGCCGTGAGGTCCCAATTCGTATTTTCGTTCCGGAAGAGATCCGTGGGGTATATCTCCACATGCATGGAGGCGGTTTTGTCCTTTGTCACCCATATCACTTTGATGAAACCCTCGAGGCGACTGCGAGAAACTGTAAAGTGGCCGTCGTGAGCGTTGACTACCGGCTTGCTCCGGAGCATCCATACCCTTCAGCCGCTGATGACTGCGAGTCAGCAGCGGTCTGGCTGACCGAAAACGCCAAGTTGGAATTTGGTACGGAAAGGCTCATCATAGGCGGAGAATCCGCCGGGGCAAACCTTTCAGTCGTTACCCTTACAAGGATGCGTGACCGGCATGGCTTCACGGGCTTCTCAGGCGCCAACCTTGTCTATGGTTGTTTTGATATCTCTATGACACCGAGCCAGAGAAACTGGGGAGAAACAAACCTCATTATTTCAACACCAATGATAGAATGGTTCAACGACCACTATGTCCCCCAAAAAGAAAACCGGGATGATCCGGATGTGTCACCTCTCTATGCGGACTTAGCCAACCTGCCGCATGCCCTGTTTACCGTGGGCACCCTTGACCCTCTTCTGGATGATTCGCTTTTCATGCATGTCCGCTGGCTGGCAGCGGGTAATCCCTCAGAATTGGCTGTCTACCCTGGCGGTACGCATGTTTTCAATATGTTTCCCACTAAAATAGCCGCAGCGGCGAACAACAAGATATTTGATTTTATCGCCAAAACAGCCGAAGAATCCGCTTAGAGGTGAACAGGCTCATATCTCTAATCTCGACAGATGATACATGGAATCCCCTGCGTTTGTGTAACGCATCAGTATGGAAATTGGTCAAATGGGGAAGGCGTTGAAGTCGTAGAAATCGTTGAAGTCGTTAAGGTCGTAGAAATCGTTGAAGTCGTTAAAGCCGTTGAAGTCGCGACCCTTCGGCAGGCTCAGGGCCGGGGGCAGGTTCAAGAAATCCCTCCCGACCTCCCTTTACAAAAGGGAGGGGGCAAAGCCAGATTATTCGGCCCGGAGGCAGGATTCGGGATGACACTTCGTGTCAGATTTCTGCCCCCGTTTGCACGGGGGTCGAAATGACAGATGAGGTTGAAAACAGTATGGTCACACGCTCTGCAAAAACCGCGGCAGAGAGCCTCGTCCGGAAGGGCGGGGGTGAATGGCGCGGGGAGCTTCACGTGGCGGGGGTCGGCTCGCGGAGAACCTTCCGCTCATATCCTCATTAGCAAAAATCATCACTAATAACTGACTTGACGAAAGAAGGAGGCAAAAATGTTTAAGGAATTCAAAGAATTTGCCATGAGGGGCAGCGTGGTGGATATGGCTGTTGGCATCATTATCGGTGCGGCTTTCGGCACCGTTGTCAAGTCACTTGTTGCCGATGTGCTTATGCCACCGATTGGTCTTTTACTGGGGAATGTGGACTTTTCTAATCTTTTCGCAGTTCTGAAAGAAGGGGCATCTGCCGGACCGTTTGTTTCTCTTGCCGAGGCCCAGAAAGCAGGTGCGGTCACAATTAATTATGGGATTTTCATAAACACCATCATCAGCTTCGTCATCGTGGCCTTTGCTGTATTTCTCCTAGTCCGAAGCATTAACAGGCTTAAAAGAAAAGAAGAAGCTCCTCCAGCCGAACCGACAACAAAAGAATGTCCTCACTGTTTTTCAACCATATCCATAAAAGCAAGGCGGTGCGCCTTTTGCACTTCAGAGGTGTAAGTATATGAAATGGGGTCAGGTCTTGACGTTGGACATTTTCAGACAATTCTATAGTTGAAAACCGATACTTTGGTCTATTACTCTCCCTCGCCAGGATGCCCCGCGGCTTGTCGGAAGGAAGTGGACTTGCCTGCGGCAGGCAGGGATTCCGTATGAGCGGCAAGGTTTGCTGGTTGAAGAACAGGCCCTGGAAGAGGCAGAACGGGAGTGTTTGGCCGACAGCGAGGCCAGAGTTCGGCGGAGAGAGCGTGAGGCAGAACGAAGGGCGGAATTGGATCGTGAATATATGGAGCGCTTTGCGTTGCGTGTACGCGAGCTTTTTCCTCGGTGCCCAGGCGGGAGAGAGGTTGCCATAGCTGAACATGCTTGCCTTAAGTACAGTGGCCGAGCGCGATGATTTCATGGATAGATTCGAGAACATGCTGCGCCGGAATCCTCGCCACCCGTTTCTCCTCAACAACATGGGGTACTTGGAAGAGAATCAAGTAAGGCGTCTGATCCAGGGTCACCCGAACATTTATTTCATTCCCTCATGGAGCAATCCGATCGCGCTCAAGGGTAAGCATGGCCAGCGATTCGTGAACATGTTCGAGAAAGATAGCCTGTCACCCGGTTGGAGGGATCTGGTCGTTCGTCATCCGGAGCGATTTGTCCTTGGCCTCGACAATGTCATGGCTCAACACTGGGGGAGTTTTTATGTCCGCCAGATTACCCTTTGGCGTCAGGCCCTCAACAAACTCCCCGCCGACGTTGCCCATGCCGTGGCGCACAAGAATGCCCAGCGGCTGTGGCGGCTGCCGCCCGCGAGATAGGAAAAGGGGGAAATCGATAAAAGTATGAGTTTCCTGTGGATTTGGCCCTGAATTTTGTTGTTTAATGGACGTGCCCATATCCGACATAAAGAGGCTTGAGATAAATGGGGGAGTTTGATTATGAAAACCCTAAAAGAGCAGCGCGAAGAAGCAGAACTAAAGAAAATTCAACTTGAGATTGCCCAGATCACAAAGCCATGGTGGAAAAAAACAGCTGCGATTATCCCGTTGGTACTGGGGCTCGGGACTTTGGTCACCGGCATTCTCACAGGTTGGTTCGAGAACGAATACAAGCTGATTGAATTGAAGAGAGAGAAACTGGAGCGGGAAAAGCAAGAATTAAGGCAACTCGAATTGACTAACCAGATAACGCTGCGGCTTGACATGCTCTTCAAAGACAAAGAACTTTGTAATCCTGGAAACCCTGCTTCAGCGGCCATCATTGCGCTCATTAAAAGCGACAAAGAAAACCGGGAGTTCTACACGCGCTTGTTGTCCGACCACCTCATCATCGAGGATAATCTTACAAAGAGGCTAATGATCCTATATATCCTCCACCAAGGGACAGTGCAAACACACTCACTCAAGGCCCAACGACCGGGCTCTGAGGTGATGTCGCAGCCCGGCTATCAACCTGAAAAATTAAGTGTTTCGACATCTAAATGGACCGAGCAATTCTTTGAGCTAGTTGAAAAAAACTGGGAGAGATCCGAGTTAGACCGAATTGTTGAGCTGGGTGATTGGCAGACTTATGATCCTTTGGTATTCAAGAAATGGATTGAGCTAATAGCAAGAGATGTTGATCAAATTGGCGATAGAAGACTACCGGCATTACGATGCATCGCACGATCTTACTATAGGACTTTACCGGATCATCCCGTCGAATGGGGATTGCCGGATGAAGAGATGATAAAGGCTTGGTATGTGTATAGCCGCGTTGCTGCGGTGGAAATGTCGCTGACTTCGCAAGAAATCTTCGGGTATTTAGGTGCCCCTGGCTATTTGATTGAGCGAAAGCATCCCGTACTTGCGCGATTTTCTCGGGTTCTTAACCATATATCTCGCCTTGATGAGGACCTAGTCATAACGGCTGTCGCAATGCTTCTTCATCAAACAAAAATAGGTCCTGGTAAAGTCCGCCAAAAACTTTTTGAATCAATAAAAATGCTATTTGCGAATTTGCACCCAGGAGTTCACAAGAAGTTTGAAAATATTGCTTTTCC
>JASFTV010000329.1:0-4282 GCA_050050615.1 Desulfobacteraceae bacterium | reverse complement strand
TTTACCACCAAGGATCGAAAGAAAGCGGTTGATCAGAGCCTGTGTGTGAAATGCGGTGAGTGCATGGCCTCCTGCCCGCCGGAATATAATGCCGTCAGGCGGGTCTCGCCCCCGGAACTCGCGCCCATTGTCGAACGGCCACAAGAGTCAACCCGAGACTGCAAGAGCTGATAGGTGATTATGTCAAGGTAATCTACAATTGCCGGCGCTCATAAGGACGGATTCTGATGGTTAAGATCGTGGTGGATAGCAAGACTCTCGAGGTTGAAGAAGGGACCATACTGCTTCAGGCCTGCCTGGAGAAGGGCATCTACATCCCCAACCTTTGCTATCTCAAGAAGATGGAACACCCTTCCGCTTCATGCAGAATGTGCTTCGTTGAAATTGAGGGGGAGGACAAACCATTGCCATCATGCACCGTCACAGTCTGGGAGGGAATGGTGGTAAGAACACATACTCCCACCGTGAGGCGCCTTCAGGAGAGCGGTTTTCGATTACTCATCTCTGTCCATGAGGTAGACTGCGCCCATTGTCCTGCCAACAAAAAATGTGAACTACAGCGCATGGCCAAGTTCTTACATCTCGGCTTAAAGCCCAAAGGCCTGGAAACAACGCTTAAGGAACCCAAGATCATTCAAGAGCATCCTTTTATCGATTACTATCCCAATCGGTGTGTGTTATGCGGAAAATGTATCCACGTGTGCCGGATGCAGCATGGTCAACCTCAGATGACCTTTGCCAAAAGAGGGTTTGACACGGTGGTCAGTTTTTTTGGAGAGAATGGGGCATCCTCCTGTGAGGGATGTTTTGCCTGTGTTGAGATTTGTCCGGTGGCGGCCATCACCGTGAGAAATCAAAATGATCCTCAAACCACCACGCGAGAAGACCGCTAGCCCTTAACAATTTAGCTCTATGAAAATGCCGGCGGTATTGACCATGGGGGTCTCTTTTAAAAAACGAAAAGTCGCTGCCCGGTAACCAGCGTAAGGCCATGGGTCAGGCGGGCGGAGAGCCTCCTGGGAGCATCCATGCAAGGTGATGCATAGGATCTACCGATCAGGTCCTCCGCCCGCCTTCGCTGCCCCGTTGGTATAGCCTTTCCCGCATTCTCTTCGTTTTTTAAAAGAGACCCCCATGGTCAGTACCTTCACCGATACCCGCCATGGAGGAAGAAGAAAAGGGTCCCAGCGATACCGAAGCAGAAGGCCGTGATGAGGTTTGTGGCTGGTGAAATGCTCCAGAGGTAGGCACCGCCAAACGCGGCAAATGAGACCACCACATCCCGCACCAGGTAATACGTGCCAAACATTCCCGCCTTTTTTCCTTCAGGCGCAAGATCCATGATGAGGGCTTTCCGTGTCGGTTCCCCAAACTCCTTGAGCCCTCGAAGGACAAAAGCAAAGATCAACCATTGGAAAGAGCGGCTGAAAAGGATGGCCAGCGGAAAGAGCGTAAAAAAGAGGAATGTGATCACCACAAAAGGCTTTTTCGAACCTCTATCCGCGAGGTATGCGATGGGCACATAAATGAGCATGGCCGTGACCATTTCCACGGTGGTGAGGATGCCGAACTGAACGGGTGACACACCCGCATAGTGTAGACACCAAATCACCACAAAGGCATAAGGGATCTGCTCGCAAAATCGGATCATGATATCAGAGACGAGGAGATTTCTAAGAGATGGATTCATCCTGCGGAGCATTCGCAAAGGGTTCTTCTCCCCATGCCTGCGGTCGCTCTTTTTAGTCTCATTCTCCTCCTCTATGAGTACCTGCTGCATCAACAAGGAAACGATGCCCATAACCAGTGCCACGACAAAGGCTAACCTGATCCCGTTCTTCGTGCCATACAATTCGATAAAAGCGCCCCCGATAACAGGTCCGAGAGCCATGGGTATTCGTCTCACCAAGGAATGCATGGAAACACCCATGGTCCTTTTGTCCGTGGGCAATACCTTGGCAATGAGATCCATGGAGGCGGGAAGCGATATAGCCGACCAAGAGAGGAACAGAATGGCTCCCACAATCACGGCCTGCCAGGACGGCACGAGGATCACGATCAAATACCCTGACATGGCAAACAAGTTGAAGAAGATCAAGGCCCGTTTGTACCCGAGGCGATCGCTCAGATATCCACCAGGGAAGGCGTAAAGAGCGCTCAGGAGGTTGTCCAGCCCATTGAGAAGACCGACAGAGAGAGCGCCTCCCCCCAGGGCGATCAGATACACAGGGAGAAAGCGCTCCGCCATTCGCTCACCCAAGCCCACCAGGATAACCATGGCAAGTAGGATGAGCACGTTTTTTCTAAGCCCTAAGAAATGGGCCGTCTTTTCGTAGGACTTCATACGCCCTGCCTTCCGTTCCTCGTGTACCGTCCCAGAAATACCTTTAACAATTTTCACCCCACGAGCTGTTAGATTTCGCTGTTTTGCGGGGCTGCCCGGGTTGGTCGCCCCGACCGCAACTATACGCTCAGTAGCCCTTTCAACAGCCGTTCGACCTGCTCACGGCCCTGAGTAAAGTCGAACGCCACCCGGCCGTTTCCGGCTATAATTTTGCACAAGCCCCTTTGATGCCGAATGAGTGGTCCGTGGGGGTCCCCAAGTCTTTGCAAAATTCTAACCGGACACGGCCCTCCATGGCATGAACCCTCCAATCCTGATATGTACATATTAAGGCTATTTCAGGGACACGATACAAGCAGCCGAGCGCCAAGTCCAGCAACTCTGAATGCCTGTGTGTCAGTAAACCTATCCTTGCTTTCCCGGCTGTTGTATTTATCTTGTAAGTCATCTAAAATGCTTTTATGTTGCAGATCGGTTCCCTCAGACTTGAAAACGGGTTGGTGATGGCCCCCATGGCAGGATATACCAACCACGCTTTCCGCCTCATGGTCAAGAGACTGGGTGCGGGACTGGTGACGACCGAGATGGTCAGTGCTGTGGGCCTCACCATGGGCCAGCAGAAGACCTTTAAATACCTCAAAAGCCACCCCGATGAAAAGCCTCTATGTGCGCAGATTTTCGGCTCCAACCCGGATGTGATGGCCAGGGCTGCCCAGATGGCGGTCGAGGCGGGTGCGGACCTGATCGATATCAACATGGGTTGCCCTGTGAAAAAGGTTGTCAAGACCGGTGCTGGAGCATCATTGCTCCGCAACCCTAAAAGGGTAGCGGAGATCGTCTCCGCTGTCCGCCTCGCCTGCTCTCAACCCTTAACGGTCAAAATCAGGGCTGGGTGGTCTCCGAGAGAGCCGGTTGCGTGTAGGATCGCCCGTGTGATAGAGGATTGTGGAGCCGATGCCATCACGATTCATCCCCGATTCGGCACGGACGGTTTCTCTGTGCCTGCTGACTGGAGATGGATTGGCAAGGTAAAAGAACGATTGCGGATTCCTGTGATCGGCAATGGCGATGTCTCAAGACCATCCCTTGCCCTACAAATGAAGCGCCAAACAGGATGTGACGGGGTCATGATTGGGAGGGGGGCCTTGGGCAACCCTTGGATTTTTCGACAGATTCTCAATCTGGAGCAAGGACTTCCCGCCTCCCAGCCAGACTTATCTGAGCGAAAAACCCTTATCATGGAGCATTTTGAGCTTTTATGCGGATCCATGGGCGAGCACGAAGCTGCAAGATCCATGCGGGGACTCCTCCTCTGCTACACGAAGGGACTGCCTTACAGCAACCGCTTCCGGGGGAGCATCACAAAAATAAGAGATGTGGAATCTCTGATCACAACCATGGACAACTATTTTTCCACCCTAAGACATGGTGATTTTTGAAGGTTAAGCTGGCAAAAACAGCAGGGTTTTGCATGGGGGTTCGTCGAGCCCTCGAGAGGGTGCTTGCAGAGGCGAACAAGAACGAGGGGCCCCTCTTTACCTTTGGCCCCCTCATCCACAATGAACAGGTGATGACGCTCCTTAAATCAAAGGGGGTTGTTGCTGTCGAGGATATTTCTGGACTTGAAAAGGGAACCATCGTGATCCGGGCTCACGGCATTCCGCCCCAGCAGCGTCAGCGCCTCAAAGCTTCCGGCCTCACACTTATCGACGCCACCTGTCCGCGGGTCGCCCGGGTTCAGTCCATCATCCGCTATCACACCCATAAAGGATACACTGCGGTCATTGTAGGTGAGGAAAATCATCCAGAGGTTATCGGTCTGGTGGGCTACGGGAATGAGAGGACCTGCGTGATAACGCGTCCGGATCAAGTGGACGATTTGCCCGCCACAGACAAACTCATCGTGGTCGCCCAGACGACCCAGGAGAAGAAAAACTA
>JASFTV010000328.1:0-4283 GCA_050050615.1 Desulfobacteraceae bacterium | reverse complement strand
CGGAGTGGGTAGCATCAGCCGGGTGGGGTTTGTTGGAATACTGCTTGGGACGGTGATCGCCCTTGTCGGGTGGTATGTCTGGGCGTACGTCACCTACTTGATCGGCACAAAACTGCTGCCCGAGCCACAGACAAAGGCCGATCATGGAGAACTTTTGAGAACCATCGGTTTTTCCAGCGCTCCGGGGATGCTAAGAATATTGTCCATCATCCCGGGGCTCATGTGGATCGTCTACACGATCAGCGGGATCTGGATGCTGGTGGCCATGGTTGTTGCCGTCAGGCAGGCCCTGGATTACCAGAGTACGCTGAGGGCCGTGGGAGTCTGCCTGATCGGCTGGATCATTCAAGCCCTGATCGTTTCGCTACTCTTTGCCATTTTCGGGGGTGCACCGCAGACGGGATAGCTGATCCAGCTATTCCTTAATTTCCTCAGCACTCAGGCCTGTAGCTTTCCTTAAGGCCTCTATCTCTTGCTTCTTGTTGTTGATGAGATCGATTCGCCTGCGCTTGAGCGCTTCCTTAAGCAATTCTTCTTTGGCCACCTTTGCCTTTTTGCGAGCCGCTACCATTCTCCTCAATTCATCCATCCCTTCCATTATGCTCCCCTTCAAGGTTTTTCTTATTAGAAAAACCTTGAAGGGGCTACATGGCTGGCTTCTTTGTGCCTCCGCTTTGGTGTCAGGATGCTATTCCACCGACTTCATGGGCTCGCCACAGCAGACCAGTTCGCCACCTCCGGCCTCTTTCACTTCAACCACATTCCCACAGATTTCACACTTGAAAATTTCGCCCACTTTATTCGCTTCGACCATTTTCTTACTCCTTTCCATCTCATGTTTTAATGATGATCATCCATTTAAATATTTCCTTCAAATCAGAAGTTTCCCCTACTGACTTGCCCGCCGAAGCTCGTCAGAGCGAAGGCGGGTCACTGATCACCCTTCGACTTCGCTCAGGGCCTTCGGCTGTTCACTGAATAGCAATACCCAACCGGATTCAGAGTGCCTAAAGTGAAATCTTTACTGATCACTGGTCGCTCGCTACTGACTACTGATCACAGATTACTGTTCACTGGTTACTGATTACTTGTTCTCTTCTCCACTTCTGCAATGCGCTTTTTCACGCCAATGACACTGTCCGGATTCAGGGAGATGGAGTCGATTCCTTCCTCCACAAGAAAGGCGGCAAAATCCGGATAGTCGCTCGGTGCCTGCCCGCAAATCCCCACCTTCGTATTAGTTTTGCGAGCGGTCCTGATCAGCCTGCTGATCTCCTCTCTGACGGCTTCGTTTCTCTCGTCAAAGAGGTCGGCCAGCTCCGAAGAATCCCGGTCCACACCCAGGACCAGTTGGGTAAGATCGTTGGAGCCGATGGAGAAACCATCAAATCGTTCTGCGAACCGCCCGGCCATAATAACGTTGGATGGGATCTCACACATCACATAGATTTCCAGGCCCTTGTCTCCCCGGATCAGACCATTTTCAGCCAGGACTTCCAGGACCCTGTCCGCCTCCTCCAGGGTTCTGCAGAATGGGATCATGATGAGGACATTGCTAAGCCCTATTTCTTCGCGTACGCGTTTGATGGCCTGGCATTCCAGTGCAAACCCTTCACGGTATTTCTCACTGTAATAGCGCGAGGCCCCGCGAAAACCGAGCATGGGATTGCTCTCTCGTGGCTCAAACTCCCTGCCCCCAATGAGGTCGGCATATTCATTGGTCTTGAAATCGCTCATCCGAACGATAACTGGCTCGGGATACTGGGACGCGGCAATCTTTGAAATCCCTTGGGCCAGGTGATTCACGAAATACCCGGTCTTGTCCTCATATCCTCTGGTGAGTTTCTCGATCTGTTTTTTCGCCCCCTTATCTTCCAGGCTATCAAAGCGGACCAGGGCCATGGGGTGGATCTTGATGATGTTGTTGATGATGAATTCCATGCGGGCCAGGCCGATCCCTTCACAGGGCAGCCGCCACCAGCGGAACGCGGCCGCAGGACTCGCGATATTCATCATGATGCGCGTCTTGGTCTCAGGGACGTCATCCAGGCTTATTTCCCTCTCCTCGAAATTCAGAGGCCCTTTGTAGACGTACCCCTGGTCACCCTCGGCGCATGAGATGGTGATCTCCTCTCCCGTTTTCAGCACGTCGGTGGCCTCTCCGGTCCCCACGATGGCAGGTATTCCAAGCTCCCTGCTCACAATGGCCGCATGGCAGGTTCGCCCCCCATGGTCTGTGACGATCCCGGCAGCCTGTTTCATAATGGGCACCCAGTCGGGATCTGTCATTTCGGTGACGAGAACCGAGTCCTCTTCGAACTGGCCAATCTGATCGGCACTCTTGATCAGGCATGCCTTGCCTGTGGCTATGGCATCGCCGATACTCAGACCGGTCAAGAGTTTTTCCCCTTTCTCCTTCAGGGAGTAGGTCTTCAGCGTACCCGCCTCCTTCTGTGACTGAACGGTTTCGGGACGGGCCTGGACAACGAACAATTCCCCTGTTTCTCCATCTTTGGCCCATTCGATGTCCATCGGTTTCCCGTAGTGATCTTCGATTTGGCATGCCCATCGGGACAGTTTCAGAATCTCGTCGTCTTCCAGGACAAAGGTGCGGCGTTCCTTTTTTGGGGTGTTGATATTTTTGGTGGTTTCGCTGCCCCCTTTCGCATAGACCATCTTCTTTTCTTTCTCACCGAGGGCCTTTTCAATGATGGGTTGATAACGGTCTTGATTCAACAGGGGCTTGAAAACCCTGTACTCGTCCGGGTTCACCGCACCCTGGACCACATTCTCGCCCAGACCCCAGGAGGCATTAATAACGGCCACATCCGGAAAACCGGTCTCCGTGTCGATGGAGAACATAACCCCCGATCCGGCTTGATCCGAGCGCACCATCTTCTGCACGCCTACAGAGAGGGCCACCTTCATGTGATCGAAACCCTTCTCCTCTCTGTAACTAATGGCCCTATCCGTAAATAGGGAAGCGTAGCATTTCCGGCATGCGTCCAACAGTTCGTCCTCCCCGGTTACATTGAGAAAGGTCTCTTGCTGGCCGGCAAAGCTGGCCTCTGGCAAATCTTCGGCTGTTGCGCTGCTCCTCACTGCCACGTCCGCATCTTTGGTCTCAAAGCGCTCGCACAATGCCTTGTACGCATTTCCAATGGCCACCGAAATACCTTCTGGAAAGGCTGCCCTGAGAAAGAGTCTGCGGATGGACTTACCTGCCTGCTCCAGTGATTTTTCCCCCTTCCTCATCTCCACCAGATGCTTCTCCATCTTTTCTGGAAGATCGTTGGCCTTCAGAAATTCCCAATACGCCTGTGCCGTGGTGGCAAAGCCGTCAGGGACTCGGATGCCCTGCCCCTTCAAGCTGCTGATCATTTCACCCAAAGAGGCGTTCTTTCCCCCCACCCTGGGCACATCTTTGGAGCCAATCTCTTCGAACCAGAGTACATAGAGACTGTTTTTTGCCATAACATCACTCCCCTTCCTCAATTTCTAGCTTGGCTGACCATTCTCCGCACCACTCATCCTCTTTCGTTCGCGGCCAGCTCACGTCCACGGATAAAACAGCTTCTCCCGGTTGACTGATCACGGATCGAGGCGCACTCCGATGGCAAAAGCCTAAGTTTGGATATTCTATGTCTTGATCCCAGAACTTGCAGCTTTCACACTTCAAGATAAACCTCCTGTGCTTTGTATTAGGTGAAGCCTTCGCTACTTCATAAACTCCTTTATCAACCTCTCCGCCAGGCTGTATGGATCTTCCCCTTTGTCTCTCATTGAACGAACCCAGTGATCGAAAGAAGTATTCCTCTCCACCTTTTCAAGTATCTTGTTCGTGATGAGATACTGGAGTTCGTCCAACAGCTTTTGCCTCAACCTCTTCTGCAAGACTTTTTCCATGAGGCCCTCTTTTGAGAGGAAAGATTGGTGGTCCTCTAACTGCTGAAGGAGTTGAGGGATTCCTTCATTCTGGTGAGCCTGGGTCTTCAAGACGACGCGTTGCCACCCATTCGGATCTTGCCCATTCATGAGTAGCATGGCTTGGAGTTCTCGCACGGTCTTGTCCGCTCCTTCACGGTCTGCCTTGTTCACGACAAAGACATCACCCACTTCCAAGATGCCGGCCTTTAAGGCCTGCACATCGTCACCCATTCCCGGTACGACAACAACGATGGTAGTTTGGGACATTCTAACGATCTCCACCTCGTCCTGCCCCACGCCAACGGTTTCCACGATCACCACGTCCTTTCCCATGGCATCCAAAACATCAACAAGGT
>JASFTV010000327.1:0-4285 GCA_050050615.1 Desulfobacteraceae bacterium | reverse complement strand
GGCTTGGGAGAGTTTTTCATATTTTGCTGTGTTGCAAGCTGGGTAACCTATTCTCTCATCGGAAAGAGCGTCGTGACACAACTCTCCCCCCTCTCATCCGTAACATATGCCTCAATGGTCGGCGCAACAGGCCTTTTTGTTCCTGCCTACCTCGAGGGCATGCTCAAGGATCTCTCTCACTACTCCAGACTGGACTGGCTGGGTATTTTCTACCTGGGAATTTGCGGAACGGTCATCGGGTTTGTCTGGTACTATCAAGGGATCAAGGCGATCGGCCCGACCAGGGCAGGTCAATTCATTAACTTTGTTCCCATGAGTGCCATCGTACTCGCCTTTTTCATCCTTGGGGAACCGGTTAGTCTCTCCCTGCTGGTCGGGGCTATCTTCGTCATCACCGGCGTCTACCTGACGAATACCTCTTTTGCGGCAAGGAAACTCTAGCCTCTGCGAATTCCAGCAGAGAGGATAAGGGCAGAGCGGGCCCACCGATCCCTGATTGGAATCCTTGAGAGGAATTTCGACGTCGTGCCGCTTGAAAGAGGCTAGTGCAGGATCTGGCTGAGGAAGAGCTTGGTCCGCTCGTGCTGAGGGTTCTTGAAGAATTCCTCAGGCGTGTTCCCCTCAACAATCTTACCAAAGTCCATGAAAAGGACCTTGTGGGCCACGCTCCTGGCAAATCCCATCTCGTGGCTGACCACGATCATGGTCATGCCCTCTTCTGCAAGCTCAACCATGACGTCCAGGACCTCTTTGATCATCTCCGGATCAAGGGCGGACGTGGGCTCATCAAAGAGCATGACCTTCGGGTTCATGCAGAGGCTGCGGGCGATGGCCACGCGCTGTTGCTGACCGCCTGATAGCTGGCCCGGGTATTTTCGGGCCTGTTCGGCGATATGCACCTTCTCCAGGTAATACATGGCCGCCTCTTCAGCTTCCCGTTTTGGGACTTTTCGCACCCATATAGGACCGAGAGTCAGATTTTCCACGATGTTTAAGTGAGGAAAGAGGTTGAAGTGCTGGAAAACCATGCCCACTTCAGTGCGGACTTTCTCGATGTTTTTGATGTTGTTCGTAAGTTCTATGCCGTCGACGACAATCCGGCCCCGCTGATGCTCCTCGAGACGATTGATACAGCGGATCAGGGTCGATTTTCCGGAACCTGAAGGGCCGCAGATGACGATGCGTTCCTGTCTCTGGATGGTCAGATCTATTCCTCGAAGCACGTGGAAATCACCGAACCACTTGTGCATGTCAATGATGTCTATCATCGGGCCATCAGATACCCTCGGTTCTCTTGTGCTTAATTCGTTCATCAAAACCTCACGGAAGAAAGATTGGAGTACTGGAGTACTGGAGTGTTGGAGTAGTGGCTTTTGTCATTTTTTCCATTTCTCCATGACTCCATCACTCCGAGGACGCTTTTGACACCCTTATTCCATTATATCAGCCCACTCACCTGTTTGCAAAAGCCAACCATGTCTCTTGTGCTACTGCTCTCCTGCGGAAAGCTCTCGTTCCAGCTTTCGGCTGTAATTCGACATGGAAAAGCAGCCCAGGAAATAAAGAATGGCCACAACAATATACGCCTCACGGCTGAACCCCATCCATTCCGGGTTGGAGAGCACGCCTTGGGTGGTCTTGAGTAAGTCCCACAGAGCGATGATCACCACAAGGGATGTGTCCTTGAACGCGGAGATCAGAATGCTCACTGTAGGTGGAATAACGATCTTCAATGCCTGGGGCAAGACCACCAGCCGCATGGTGAGATAATAGTTCAATCCGAGGGATCCGGCCGCCTCATACTGTCCCCGGGACATGCCCTGCAAACCCCCTCGCACCACCTCCGCGATGTAGGCCGCGGTAAACAGGATAATGGCGACCTGCGCCCGGAGGATCTTGTTGATCGTGATCCCTTCCGGCAAAAACAGGGGGAAGATGATGGAGGACATAAAAAGAAGGCTGATGAGGGGCACGCCGCGGATCAACTCGATATACAAAACGCATAGCAGTTTAACAGCAGGCAATTTGGATTGACGCCCAAGGGCGAGAATAACGCCCAGCGGATAGGCGGCCGTCAATCCGAAAACGGAGAGGAGCAGGGTCAAGGGCAACCCGCCCCACTGGGTGCTTTCCACAGGCATCAGGCCGAAAAGGCCCCCTTTCATAAGCAGGCCCATGGTAAAAAGACCCGCTATCCAGGAATAGCCCAAATATTTTGTCCAGTGATTCCGATCCCTGCTGTAAAAAAGGAGACCGAACAGAATCATCATAGCCAGAAAGGGGCGCCATTGTTGTTCGTGCGGAAAGAAACCGAATATGATGAACCGGAAGTTTGTGTAGATAACGGACCAGCAGGCACCCGTCGCCTCCCTGCAACCCTGTCCGGTCGTATGCCATACACTGTCGATGAAGGCCCATCGCAAGAGAGGGGGTACGGTTTTCCAAAGAAGGAGAAGGGTGACGACGGTGAGGATGGAGTTGAACCAGCCATTGAACAGGTTGTTCCTCGCCCACCCAATGACGCCCACATGGGTTACCGGGGGTCTTAACTCTTCTGTCTGCGTCTCTAGCACTGCTTGTTCCATTCTATCTCTCTACGAGGGCGACTCTTTTGTTATACCAGTTCATAAAAGCAGACGTTGAAAGGCTGAAAACAAGATATACAGCCATGATCAGGGCCACCCCCTCAATGGCCTGGCCTGTCTGATTGATGGTCGTGTTGGCCACGGAAACGAAATCGGGGTATCCGATGGCCACGGCCAGGGAACTGTTCTTTGTCAGGTTGAGCATCTGGCTGGTCAGGGGTGGAATGATGACCCTGAGGGCTTGAGGCAGAATGACCAGATTCAACACCATGGGGGGCCTGAGGCCGATGGACATGGCCGCCTCTCTCTGGCCTTTACTGACGGATTGGATCCCCGCTCGCACCACTTCGGCCACAAATGCGGCGGTATACAGGATAAGACCCATCAAAAGGGCGATAAACTCGGGGCTGACCGTTATGCCTCCTTTGAAATTAAAACCCACGAGTTTGGGGGCATCCATCGCCATGGGTGCGCCGTATGCCAGCCAGGTGACCAGAGGGAACCCGATGATAACGGCTACGCCGACCCGAAAGACAGGGAAAAACTGCCCTGTTTGTTCCTGCCGTTTTTTTGCCCAGCGGCGCAGGATGTACACCGCGATACATCCAGCCAGGAGGGCCAAAAGCATGTATTTGTGAGCCGGATGCGCTGCCGGCACTGTAAAAGCCACCCCGCGGTTACACAGGTAAAGGCCGGCAACGGGACAAAGGGCCTCTTGGGGCGAGGGTAGGCTCTCATAGAAGATGGCGTACCAGAAAAACAGCTGGAGGAGCACGGGAATGTCCTGCATGACCTCAATGTAGATAGAGGCGAGCTTTGAGACCAGCCAGTTGCTGGAAAGACGCGCCACCCCGATGATGGTCCCCAGTATGAGGGTGAAAACGATCCCTATGAAGGCGACCTTTAGGGTATTTAGAGCACCGACAACCAGGGCCCGACCGTAGGAACTTGCCGCTGAATAGGAAATCAGGGATTCGCCGATCTCAAAGGCCGATTCCTTCTGAACAAAACCCCATCCTGTGGCAATGCTCTGCTTCTTGAGGTTATAGAGGGTGTTGGATACGAGATAGTACGCCAGCAGTCCCACCATGCACAGCACGACGATCTGAAACATGATTGCCCGCTTCTTGGGGTCAAGCCAGAATGGCACCTTGCCCGGTACCGATGTGTTGCTTGAATTCATCAGTTGTTTTTACGGCCTAGGTTGTCTATAGAAAAGTCGCGATGGTATGGACTACCATTGAGCCGACGGCTTACGCTCTTTCATATCGGGCCGCGTCGATAATCGGATTGAGAAAGAAAAGGGTGCCCCTCTGCGGGGCACCCAAAAAATGGACATTATCTGAATGCTGCGGAATACATCAACCCGCCTCTTGTCCACAGGTCATTCAAACCGCGCTCGAGCTTGAGGGGCGTGTTGGGTCCCACATTGCGCTCAAAGATTTCGCCGTAATTGCCCACCTGCTTGATGATGTTGTAGGCCCACTTGTCACCCAGGCCAAGGGCCTTGCCCATTCCAGGTGTTACGCCAAGAAAGCGCTGAATTTTGGGATCCTTGCTGCTGAGCATCTGATCCACATTTTCGGAGGAAATGCCCAGCTCCTCAGCCTCTATGAGCGCCATGACCGACCAGTTGACAATGTCATACCACTGATCATCGCCATGACGGACCACAGGTGCCAGGGGCTCCTTAGAAATAA
>JASFTV010000326.1:0-4300 GCA_050050615.1 Desulfobacteraceae bacterium | reverse complement strand
ATACATCCTTTACAGGGAGCAGCATGCCCAGATAAGGGCCATCGTGGCCAGGGCAAGCGTCGACCTGGTGGAAAACTACATCCAGAAACTCGACTGGAAAATCAATGAAAATAGCAACATGTCCTATTCCCTCCAGGGGCTGAACAACTATATTTCATCGGATGTCACCTCGGAATACTGGCTGAATCGCATCTATCCTCCGGAAATCAGGGACGCTCATAGAAAGGGCGATCTTCACATCCATGACCTCAGCCTCCTTTCAGTTTACTGCGTTGGGTGGGACCTCATGGATCTGCTCAAGCAGGGCTTCAAGGGGGTCGAAGGAAAGGTGGAAAGTTCTCCGCCCAGACATCTCAGGTCAGCGCTGGGGCAGATTGTGAATTTTTTCTACACGCTCCAAGGCGAGGCAGCGGGGGCTCAAGCCATCTCCAATTTTGACACGCTCCTTGCCCCGTTTGTCCGCTACGACCACCTGAGCTTCAAACAGGTCAAGCAGGCTCTCCAGGAGTTTGTGTTCAACATCAACATCCCAACGCGGGTCGGTTTTCAGACGCCGTTCACCAATATCACGCTGGACCTGAAGCCTCCCTCGATTCTGGAACACCAGTTCGCGGTCATAGGCGGTGAGGAGAAGAAGGAGACTTACGCCGAGTTTGAAAGCGAAATGGACATCGTCAACCAGGCGTTTGCCGAAGTTATGATGGAGGGGGATGCCAAAGGGCGGGTCTTTACCTTTCCCATCCCAACTTATAACATCTCTAAGGACTTCGACTGGGACAACCCCAACCTTGAAATGATCTGGAAGATGACAGGGAAGTACGGGATCCCCTATTTCTCGAATTTTGTCAATTCCGACATGTCCCCTGAAGATGCGCGATCCATGTGCTGTCGTCTCCGTCTAGATAACAGAGAGCTGCTGAAAAGGGGCGGGGGCCTCTTCGGGGCCAATCCCCTCACGGGATCCATCGGCGTTGTGACCATTAACTTGCCTAAAATCGGCCACCTATCTTCAAACGAAAATGACTTTTTTGAACGGCTGAGAAGAGCCGTGGTCCTCGCAAAGGAGAGCCTTTCCGTCAAGCGCAAGGTTCTTGAAAGATTCACAGACAGGAATCTCTATCCTTACTCAAAATTTTATCTCAGAGAGGTCAAGCAGGGAACAGGCCTTTACTGGAAGAACCACTTTTCCACCATTGGCATCATCGGTATGAACGAGGCCTGCCTGAATCTCCTCGGCTCCGGGATAGCGAGTGAAAAAGGCCTGGTATTCTCGTTGAAGGTCATGGATTTTATCCGAGACATGATCGCGGAAATACAGGAAGAAGCGGGGGACATCTTCAACCTCGAAGCAACACCTGGAGAAGGCACATCCTATCGCCTCGCCATGCTCGACAAGAAGCAGTTCCCTGAGATCATCTGCGCAAATGAAGAGGAATACCGAAAAGGAGCGGCACCTTTCTACACCAACTCTACCCAGCTCCCCGTCAACTACACGGACGACATCCTGGAAACCCTCATGCTCCAGGAAGATTTACAGGTAAAATACACGGGCGGTACCGTTCTTCACGTCTATCTGGGAGAGCAGGTCAGCGACATACAGAGCGTAAAGGGGCTCGTCAAAAAGATTGTCACCAAGTTCAAGCTTCCTTATTTTACCCTCACGCCCACCTTCAGTGTATGCCCCTCCCACGGTTACCTGAGAGGCGAGCAGGAAAGGTGCCCTGTGTGCAGTGTTGAGACGGAAGTGTATTCAAGGGTGGTCGGCTACCTGAGGCCCGTAAAACAGTGGAATGACGGCAAACGCGCAGAATTTAGCATGCGAAGGGCGTTCAAGGTGGCGTCCGATGAGGAAATGCGTGAGAAGGGGGATTCAAGGCCTGCTTTGGCAGAGGAAAAAGAGACAGACGATCTCATCTCTGCTACGCATGGGCCTGAAAGCCGGACCCTTAAGTGGAGCACCAATCAGTAAGAGCACATCCATCAAAGAGAATCTTTTGAACGTTAGTAATCTTTTGGTAACGTTCAAAAGTGTTTGCATGAACTGGGTTGCAAGCTCTTTTGTCTTTTGCAGGCCGTGCCACTTTTCTCAAGGGGATATCTATTTGGCTCTGGGGCGGTGACCCGAAATTCGGGGTTTGGCGTGTTCATGGGAGACTCTCAGCTGTTTCCGGGAGTAAACCCCGAATTTCCGGCCACTGCAGGGTCAGGTGGGATTCTTTTGTGAGATATCCCCTTTCGAAAAGGTCATGGCCTGCCTCAAAATGAAAATAAATCGTCCGTAAGGCTTCGTGCCATGCGAACACTTTTGAACGTCACTAATCTTTCATAGCGATCTGATAAATGGATTCACCAAAACCTCAAGGGTCTAAGAATCTGGCTTTTTGTGAAAGAGGGTGAGCCATGTTTTTTGGTGGTCTGCAGAAAAATTCGTTGATCGATTATCCTGGAAAACTAAGTTGTGTCTGTTTTCTGGCAGGGTGCAACTTTGACTGTCCTTACTGCCACAATCCAGGGCTTGTCAGAGGGCAATTGTCAAATGCATCCGGTTTTGATGAACAGGGGTTCTACGACTTCCTTGATAGGCAAAAGGGCTTTCTCGATGGCGTGGTCGTTTCCGGCGGCGAACCAACCTTGGAAAGAGATCTTGCTGCCCTTTGTGAGAAAATCAAGCAAATCGGGTATCCGGTGAAACTGGACACCAACGGGAGCCGGCCGCAGATCATCAAAGGGCTCATCGATCAGGGTCTGGTCGATTATATAGCAGTGGACATAAAGACCGATCCAGTCCGGTACCCTCATTTCACAAAAAAAGACTGCAATCCGGATCTTATCCTTTCCAGCATTCGGATCGTCATGGAATCTAACCTGGCCTACGAGTTCAGAACCACCTGTGTGAGACCGATTGTGGATGCGTATGTTATTGAGAGCATCGCAAGAACGATTGAAGGCGCCAAGCTTTACGCCTTACAGGCGTTTCACGACACTGAGGTGTTGCACCCCGAGTTTCTCCAGGGCAGCATGTCCGCTTACGATCAAGATGAAATGATGGTTCTGAAATCGATTGCAGAGCCGTGGGTCAAGGGATGCGTCGTCCGCTGAGAACAACCACGATCCCCCTCTAGTTTTCTTCCTCAAAGATTTTATCAAAGCCATTCTTGTCCGAAAAGAATCGGTGCTTCGTGCGAGTCATGGGGGTCTCTTTTCGTGAAACATGGCCGGTCAAAAAGGGATTCACAAAAGTGAGCAAATGGGCTAGATCTATTCTAAGAGGAGCAATCTTAATGCAGGAGGGTATCCCATGACCCAGTCCAATATCACTCCAGAGTTGATTGAAGGGACCATCAGGTTCCACGGCCATAACTGCCCGGGTGTGTCCCTGGGCATCCGCGCAGCAGAGCTGGTTTTGTCTGAATTCGAACGTGCCCCGGATGAGGAAATCGTCGCTGTGGTGGAGACGGACATGTGTGGCGTCGATGCCATCCAGTACCTGACTGGTTGCACTTTCGGTAAAGGGAATCTGATCCATCTGGACTACGGAAAAAATGTTTTTACTTTTTATCGCCGATCAGACGGGAAAGGGATCCGCATTTCGGCCAGAGCTAAGATTTTCGCTGAATCAAACGACGACCTGATTGCTCTTCAGAAAAAGAAGGTTCAAGGGATACTCAACGCAGAAGAGGAGAAACGACTTGCACAAGCCAGGACGGCCCGTTGTGAACGCATCATGGCGGCCAGTTTGGAGGAACTCTTTGACGTCAAACCCGCTCTGGGTCCCATACCGGGCAAAGCGAGGATATTGGAGGGACTGAAATGTGAGGCCTGCGGAGAGAGGACCATGGAGTCGCGCACGCGCCGATTCATGGGAAAGACCCTTTGTATCCCTTGCTTTGAGGTGATGGAAAAGAGGATTTAGGGGGGATCTGGCAACATTTTATGTGGAGGGAAGGTCATGTCAAGAGTCACTGAGTTATTGGGTTCCAAGTACCCTATTATTCAGGGTGCAATGGGAGTCATTTGCAATCCTGAGTTGGTTGCTGCTGTGTCCGAAGCTGGCGGCTTCGGCCTATTAGCGACTGCCTTTGCCGAGGACCCGGAAGTTTTGCGGAATCAGGTTAAAGCGACTAAGAAGCTCACAAACAAGCCTTTTGGTTCAAACATCTTCGTAATGAACCCTTTGGCTCAAGAATTTGCAGAGGTCTTAGCTGAAGAAGCGGTTAAAGTGGCAACGGTGTCTGGTGGTTCGCCCAAAGCGCTTATTCCGATCTTGCATGATTTAGGGATAAGGGTAATTGTCGTGTGT
>JASFTV010000325.1:0-4332 GCA_050050615.1 Desulfobacteraceae bacterium | reverse complement strand
AAAATCATTTCTCCTTTTCTCTTCCCGAAAGGCCAGGAGGTTGCGACGGATGAGGGGAAGAAAGGGAAAGATAAAGAGACGGTTCCATCCTTTGACATGCTGCCCGAGGAGCTCGAGGCCTATCTGGAAAGTTTTGTTGTAAAGCAGAATCAGGCCAAGGCGGTTTTGGCCACAAAGGTATGCACCCACTTCAATAGGATTAAACATGTCAAAAAGCATACTGGAAAGAAAAAGACTGTGGGTGTAGGCATGATCAAAAATAATGTGCTCATGATTGGCCCGACCGGGGTCGGTAAGACCTATATCATTAAGTTGATTGCCCAAAAACTGGGTGTCCCCTTTGTGAAAGGGGATGCAACCAAATTTAGTGAGACAGGTTATGTAGGGGGGGACGTAGAAGACCTGGTACGAGATTTGGTCTATGAAGCGAATGAGGATATAAGTTTGGCAGAGAACGGCATCATCTACATTGATGAGATCGATAAAATCGCTTCCGCCAAAAATATCATCGGCCATGATGTATCTCGGACAGGGGTTCAGAGGGCACTTCTAAAGCCGATGGAGGAGACCGAGGTAGACCTGAAGGTGGCCCATGATGCTGTTTCCCAAATTCAGGCCATTGAACATTTCAGGCGGACCGGAAAAAAGGAAAAGAGGATGGTCAATACAAAGAATATCCTCTTTATCATGAGCGGGGCCTTCGGTGAACTGGGAGAAATTATCAAGAAACGCCTACAGAGACAGGGCATAGGATTTGAGGCGGACGTAAAATCCCGTGAAGTGCCCTGGGAGATCTTGAAGGAAGTGGCGGCCCAGGACTTGATAGAGTTCGGTTTCGAGTCCGAATTCGTGGGCCGGCTCCCTGTTGTTGTGGTCTTCGACGAGCTCACCAAGGAAGACCTGGTAGAAATCCTGAAGAACCCTAACAACCCGATCATTCTCAGCAAGAGGCAGGATTTCAGAGCCTATGACATTGACATAACATTTGAAGACCAAGCATTGGCCAAGATAGCAGAAATGGCCGCTGCGGAGAAAACAGGAGCTAGAGGTCTGGTGAGTGCTTTTGAAAAAGCCCTTATCCCATTTGAGAAACATCTCCCGTCCACCAATATCAAGGGATTTGTCGTGACCCCAGAACTGGTTGATGATCCTGAGGCTGAACTTGAGGCGTTAAGAGAGAGTTATGATGACCCGCAGCGCTTAGAAAGATTTGAAAGGGCTGCCAAAAATGAGCTTGAGAATGTGAAGAAGTTCATCGCTGATAGAGCGGGTGATTTCTGGCGCAGTTCTGGGCTGGAAATTTACGAGAGCAGGACTGAGCTCATAGCAGAACTGTATTTCAAGACGAACTCCGATATTAATTCCGCCTTTGATGACTTTGTGGGGATGTATAAACAAGTCAAGATGGAGGAGGCCTCCTTATTTAGTGAGCTTGAACTAAATATCACTTTTGACGAAAATGCGATTGATGAACTGATCCGCAAGGCGATAGAGACGGGTGAGGAAGCGGGTTCTCTAGCATTCCAATTAGCCAAGAAACTTGAATATGGTCTCAAACTTGTGAAGGACCGATCAGGGATGGATCATTTCACGATTGGTCGAGAGGCTGTGACAGATATGGAAGCGTATGTCAATGATCTTGTCAAGAATTACTATCGCAACGAATACGATCCATACATCTTAGATCAAAAAGAAACCGAATGATAGGGATATCCAAACTCTATTGTGGAACCGTAGAACCATCTGATGCACTTCGCTATGGCAGACGGTCAGGGGATCTCCCCTCACACCTGCTTCAGTTCTCCGCAGACAAGAAGCCGATTGTAGTCTGGAATGTGACCCGGACCTGCAATCTCAATTGCGTTCACTGTTATGCACATGCCGTTAAGCAAAGCCGTGAAATGGAGCTTAGCACAGAAGAGGCATTTACCCTGATGGATGACCTGGCCGAGTTCGGGGTGCCGGTGGTCCTGTTTTCAGGCGGTGAGCCCTTGATGCGAGAAGATCTGCTAGAGCTTGCAGCCTACGCCGTGAATAAAGGCATGAGGGCCGTCATCTCTACAAACGGGACCCTGATTACCCGGGAGAAGGCGAAGGTGCTAGAAAAGATAGGGCTTTCATATGTAGGTGTCAGCTTGGACGGCATGGAAGGGGTCAATGACCGCTTTCGGGGGAAAAAGGGTGCTTTTAAGGATGCTATGGCAGGGATTAGAAACTGTCAGGGTGTAGGACTCAAAGTAGGTCTTCGCTTTACCGTGAACCGTATGAACATGAATGAAATCCCTCCAATTTTTGACCTGCTTGAAGCAATGAACATACCGAGGGTTTGTTTTTACCACCTGGTCTATGCGGGTCGTGGATCAGAATTGGTAGAACAGGACCTGGATCATGCACAGACCCGTCGTGTGGTTGATCTGATCATAGACAGGACCAAGAATATCCATGATAGGGGAAACCCCAAAGAGGTTCTAACCGTAGATAATCATGCGGACGGCCCCTATCTCTATCTTAGGATGGTCAGGGAGAAAAGTAGCAGGGCTGAGGAAGTCCTCGAACTTCTTAAGATGAACGAAGGGAACAATTCCGGCAGGGGGATAGGATGTATCAGTTGGGACGGTTCAGTCCATGCAGACCAGTTTTGGAGGCACCAGAGCTTTGGCAATGTCCGGGAGAGGCCCTTCAGTCAGATATGGACAGATTTGTCTAATCCCTTGATGGCCAAACTCAGAGAAAAGAAACGATATGTCAAGGGCCGCTGCTCCGAATGCCGGTGGCTGGATATCTGCGGCGGCAATTTCAGGGTCCGAGCGGAAGCCGTAACAGGCGACCTCTGGGCCCCTGACCCTGCCTGTTATCTCACCGACGAGGAGATTGGTATCAAGAAAAGTGCCTAAAGTTGTCTGTGCCTTGCGTTAGACCCTTATCAATTTACGTCCCAATACGAAGGTTTCCTCGGATTTCACGAACACAGGCTGGCAAAGGTGGGTAATGATGTTTTCATTGCTTTAACTTTAGCTCACTTTAGTCATTTTAGTTCACTTTTTCATTGAAAGGATTGTGCCATGATTATTCGACCGCGCCGGCTCAGGCAAATGCCAGCCATAAGAGACATGGTCAGAGAAACAGCCCTTTCTCCAAAGGATTTCATTTACCCACTGTTCGCAAAACATGGCAAGGATATAAAAGACCCAATTTCTTCCATGCCCGGGCAATTTCATTTTTCCGTTGACAGGATCGTGAAGGAGGCAGAGGCGTCATGGGCCCTGGGTATACCATCCGTCATACTTTTTGGCCTTCCTGACAGAAAAGATGCGGTGGGAAGCAGATCCTACGCAGATGACGGGGTTGTACAGAGGGCGGTTTCTGCGATCAAGAATAGACTGCCGGAGATGGTCGTGATGACCGATGTATGCCTTTGCGAATATACAGATCATGGTCATTGCGGCATCATTAAGAAGGGTAAAGTGGATAACGACGCCACCCTCGAGGTGCTCGTCCGACAGGCTTTAAGCCACGCTCAAGCAGGTGCAGATTTTGTGGCACCTTCTGATATGATGGACGGCCGTGTGGCTGCGATTAGGGAGGCTCTCGATGCGGCTGATTTTCATGAAACCGGTATACTTTCTTATGCTGTGAAGTACGCCTCAGCTTTTTATGGTCCCTTCAGGGAGGCGGCCGATTCGGCGCCTCAATTCGGTGACCGGGCCGGATATCAGATGGACCCGGCCAATGCCTTGGAGGCTATCAAGGAGGCTCTGCTGGATATGGAAGAGGGAGCCGATATGATCATGGTCAAACCGGCCCTGGCATATCTCGATATTTTGAGAAGGGTGCGAGAGGAATGTTTGCTGCCTTTGGCAGCTTACAACGTGAGCGGGGAGTATGCCATGGTAAAGGCTGCGGAGCAGACCGGATGGATTGACGGCAAAAGGGTGATGTTGGAAATCCTTCTCTCCATTAAAAGAGCGGGTGCTGATTTGATTTTGACTTACTTTGCAAAAGAGGCGGCTCGGATCCTAAGTTCTACAAAGTAGCCCCAGACTTACGCAGACATCTTGGCCGAGCGACTCTTCTCCCATGTAATTGGACGCAGACGGGCGCGGATTATCTAGTACTTAGTTGCATAAATAACGTTGTCATTTCGAAGGAACGAAGTGACTGAGAAGTCTCTCATAACACTAAATAAGATTTCTCCCGGAGTTTACCATGAGTCACTCGAAGGGGTCGAAATGACATAAAGCGGACTTACGCAACTAAGTACTAGATTTGAATGAGGAAAAATCTGCGTCCTTTCTAACAGAACGTGCTCGACGGTACCCCTTGAATGGAAAA
>JASFTV010000324.1:0-4367 GCA_050050615.1 Desulfobacteraceae bacterium | reverse complement strand
GAAAATCAAACGGACACTCAGTGTCTTGTGTATGTTTTTCAAAAACCGGTCCACGGTCTGAGACCCGTCGCCCTCTCCTTTATGCGGGGGATAGGCGACGCGTTCCTACTCCTCGTCTTCATCCTTGGGAAGCATCTCTTCGGGGACTTCCATATGCTCCGAGATCCATTCCTTGAAATGGATCGCCTTGACACCCAGGTCGTACTCCTTGCTGAGGTCCCGGATCTGATCGATACAGTTGTGGCAGGGCACGAATACCAGCTTCGCGCCGGTTTCCCGGATCTGTTCCGCCTTTATTTTCCCGCCCTTGAGGCGGTACTTCTTCATCTCCCCACCCATGGGCATGGCCCCACCGCCGCCTGCACAGCAGTAATTGTAATTGCCCTGATCTCTCATGGGCCTGAAGTCCTCCGAAAGCAGGGCGGCCAGCTGGCGGTTTTTTAGACCCAACCCCCCGCTGCGCACCACGTTGCAGGGATCCTGGACCGTGGTGGGTTCCTTGACCTTCTCCGGGATCTTGATACGGCCCTCCACGATGTAGTCGTGGAAAAGTTCCACCGAGTGGACCACCTCCTGCTTCGGGGTGTACCCCAGCCAGCCGGGCGCCTCGTACCGAAGCGCGCGATAGGCATGGCCTCATTCAGTGATGGCGATCTTCTGAACCCCCAGTTCTTCGGCCCTTTTGAAGGTATTCTCCACGATCATCCTTGCGGTGTCCAGATCCGCAGCGAACATGGCCAGATTGGTATCGTCCCACCCCGCCTTGCTCGGCAGGGTCCAGTCCTCCCCGGCCACATGGAAGATCTTGGCGACTTCCATCATGTCCTGGGGATAGAACTTGGGTTCCCGGGCGTTGACCGTGTACATGATCTTGGCCCCCTTTTTGTCAATGGGGACCTTGAGGCCTACCACCTCCTCTTCCATCTCTTCTTCGATCCACTCCAGGGTCTCGACCCAGTCCTCTTCGCTGACGGCCATCTGATTGCCGGTCTCCCGGTAGTTCTCAATGGCCCGCTGCAAGCCTTCGGGGACCAGCCCCTGGGTCCTCAGCAGACCGCGCAGCATGGAGATCAAAAGAGCGATGTCAATGCCGAAAGGGCAGAAGAGGGTGCAGCGCCGGCACATGTTGCACTCGTAGTAGACGGTCTCATAGACCTTCTTGAGATAGTCCCAGTCCACCCTGCCCTTTTTCTTCAGGATGTCCTTGATGAATCTCACCTTGTAGGAGGGGATCATTTTCGGGTCTCTGTCATGGGCATGATAATAATGGCAGGTATCGGCACACATGCCGCAGTGGGTGCACGTGTCCACCCACGTCTTGAAACGCGCGCCCATCTTGGGCTTCAGGAAGTCCATGATCTCTTTCGGGTTTATCTCTTTGGTCACTTCTTCTTGAGTCGCTTCTTCAGCCATGTTCAAGCTCCTTCACGGATAAAGTCAATGAACAGTGAAAGCGCAATGCGCGTTACATGGAGTATTCTCTTCTCCCGAATTCGATCCCGGTTGCCGCCCGGGAAAAGAAGAAGAGGAGATAGTGGGAAAGCCGGGTAAAAGGCATCAGGATCAGCACCAACTCGCCGCAGAGCATGTGAATCAGCATCATGTTGTCCCCCAGAAAACCCACACCTTCCAGGGTCCCGTGCGTGGTGAAATATCCGGTGGCAAAAGGCAGCGCGGTCACCACCAGGAGGAAGTAGTCCGAAAAGGTGGAGATGGTGCGGATATCCGGTGAGAGGATGCGCCTGAGGAGGAAAAAGATGGCGATGGCCAGCAAGATCAAGGTCATCCAGTCTGCCAGGCCGTCCGGGATCGGCGTCCAGGAAAAGGCGAAACGGGATTCCTCCCAGAGGGTAATGTGCCCCGAGAGCCAGATCGGCACCACCAGCAGACAGATGTGAAAAACGTAGACCAGGGGAATAAACACCGGGTTCTTGGCCACGTCCCTGTTGATGGGCAAGAGCCAGCGGGCATAGGTGGCAAAGACCCACTTCCACTTGAAATGCTTATAGATGACGGGATCTGTTTTTCTCGAGACCGAATACAGCAGGATCGCTTTGACGAGGGTGCCGATGAGACAGGTCAGGAAGGCCACCCACAGAAGGGGCCCTTCCACAAAAGAAAAGAAATCCATGGCTTCCGAACGCTCCTTTCCTGAAAGGGATGCTCTCCTCGAAAGATGCCGTCAGACGCGAACGCAACGCCCCTCCCCCTGCCCACCGCTTCTGTCCCTTCAAGTCGCAGGGGGGTCGGCCCAATCAAAAAAACCTCGCATTTCCAGGCATCTAAAAGCGGGAGACCCGGCGAGGCACTCGCACCTGTAAGTTCTTTCTTATAGAAGAAAAATCGTTTAAAAAGATAGTCCTGATCCTCGCAGGCTGTCAAGAGGAAAAAGGAACGGACCCCATCGGCCCGATCCCCGGAACGCATTGTCCATCCTTTTGAAAAGAAAGGACATTTGCAGGGCAGTCCCGGACCGACGCGCCTGCGGGGCCGGTCCACGCCATGCATCGGGAACCGGATGATGCGGGAAAATGGGCGCCCAGGGGGACGCCCCCGTCCCATTCCGCTACCGGATCGGGGGCACGGATCCCATTGAAATTCCCGCGGCACGCCCTATCTTCATGTTAAATCTTTGCAGATTTTTATCATTCCGAACCATCTGAATTCAATGAACCTTCTGCAGGAGGTCTGCCATGAAAAGCCCAGAATACAGGACAAGCATTCGCGTCATGGCTTCCGCCCTGACCGTGGCCATGGCCATGATCCTGGGGTGCGCATACCCCACCGTCAGACCCAGCGTCGTGGACAGCAAGGGTATCCAGCCTTTCATTGGGAACCACTACGGCCAATTTGATATGGCCTATTCCGGTGACGAGAAAAGGCCGGGGGCCATCCGATTTGACCTGAAACAAGACGGCATCTCTTTCACGGGGAGGGGCTGGACGCCCCTCCAAAGTCGGTCCCGTGCCGAGGAAATGGCCCTCTACATGAATCGCATCTACGCGTATATGGGCAATGACGCCCAGGGCCCCCGTCTCTACGAGATCCGCGATCCGAAGGGAAGCCTTCTCGGCTACTATTATTCCCCGGTGGCTTCCACTCCCATCCGAAAACAGGGCGGTGACTATGACATAGACCCGATTACATTCCAGGACATTGAAGAGCGGGGGCGCCCCGGACTCCGGGGGGCCGGCGGGTAATAAAAGCGAGATTTCCTTTGATTTGCTGTGTGACTTTCATTTCCATTTCATCAAAGGCGGAGAGGAGTTCCTCTGGACGCCGGGAAATGAGGGCTCCTGATCCGGCAAGCAGGTTCAGGTAGCGGTTGCTCCAGCGACGGCTCTGAACCAGCGTGGTCATTGCTAAATGTCCGCCACCTGTGAGAACACGTTTTATCTCTTTCAACACTTTTTTAACGTCATCCAGACAATGGAGGAGATTCAGGGATATAACAGTGTTGAAAATATGATTTTTGAACGGCAACTGAAGGGCGTCTGCGTGCAGGAAGAACCTGTTTTCAGGTATCTTTCCCCCTTGTCTCTCAAGTCGAGATTTTCCTTTTCGCAACAATTTCAGGGACTGATCCAGAAATACGACAGGGCGCTCCGGACGACCGGCATAAACCTCCGCCGTAAATGCCAGGGAGCCGCATGCAAGGTCCAGAACCCACCCCCTTGCGGACGACGCAAGGCAATCCTCACATAAGGCGGCATAATCTTTTGTGGAGTACCCCCACATAAGTCGGTTGTAGAACCGATTGCACGCCACCAAATCGTAAACCGTGGATGCGCCCATACTGTCATAAGAGCCCGGTGATTCACCCGTTGAATAGACGGAATAGATATCCGGTTCAACGAGCCTCAGGCTGACCTCTTTGGAAATTATTTCCGCCAGCATGGGATGCTTTGCCATCCTATTGCCTCTCCTTGGGGACGCCTGCACGAGGAATACGCGTGGGAGGTATCGGCCCGTTAGACCTTTTCCCTGTTTTTGGAATTCGCAATTTCCAGAAATCTCCAAGATAACAGCATGGAACAAAGTCCGGCGAGAATGAGCACCACCAGGAGGATCAGGTAGCCTTTATACGTGAATTCACAAACCAGCGTTGCAATGAGCACGACAACGCCTGCGATACACCACACGCCCACCAGAAGTGTATGAACAAGTGGTCTCATTCTTATGGCCGCCTTACAACTGCCACACTGAATTTTCGGCGAATCCACGGGCTTTTCACTGTTGAGCGGGTCGGGTTTTGATCTTATTAAAAAGCTAACGATCGGCAATCTGTTTCCACAGCGAGGACATTTTGGAAGAAACATGATTTGACCATGGAGAAGTAACCGTCTTCAAGCGGTCCGAGTATAAGG
>JASFTV010000323.1:0-4369 GCA_050050615.1 Desulfobacteraceae bacterium | reverse complement strand
TGTTTTTGGACCACCGACTGCCCGTAACCGTTCCCAGACTTGACGCGTCGGCTCGGGTGAAGGGGTTCCAGGAAATCAACCGGTCTCTAGATGAAGAAACGGCGATCCATGAGGCCGCCCGATGCTTGTTCTGTGGAACATGCACGGGTTGTGATCGTTGCTTTATCTATTGCCCCGAGCTTTGCATCGTACCACCTCCCGAAGGGAATACGATCTATAAGGCCAATTCGGAATATTGCAAAGGTTGCGCTGTTTGTGCAGCCGTCTGCCCGCGGGGCGTTATGACTATGGGTGAGAAGAGAGTCACATTTTAGCCTTTTGAAAAGAGATCCCAATGACCAGGAATTCTGACTTTTTCATAAACCTTAGGATGACATAAATGAAGAAGTTCATTACAGGAAATCATGCGGTGGCAGAGGCTGTCCGTCTTTGCCGCACTCAAATCGTTGCGGCTTATCCGATTACCCCCCAGACACCTATCTACGAAAAGCTTTCAGAGTGGGAGGCGCTGGAAGAACTGGGCGGGATGATGATGCGCATGGAGTCCGAGCACTCAGCCATGGCGGCCTGTCTTTCTGCGTCCCTTGCCGGGGTAAGGACCTTCACGGCCACCTCGTCCCAGGGTCTCGCTCTGATGCATGAGATGCTTCATTTTACCTCAGGCTGCCGCGCGCCGGTGGTTATGGCCTGTGTCAACAGGACCTTGGCGGCTCCTTGGGCTTTCTGGAGCGATCAAACAGACAGCCTCTCCCAGCGAGATACGGGTTGGATCCAGATCTATTGTGAAGACGGCCAGGAATCGCTGGACTCCGTGATCCAGGGATTTCGTATCGCAGAGGAGACCTTGCTTCCGTGTATGGTGGTTCTGGAGGCGAACTTCATTTCGCATTTCATGGAACCCGTAGATGTTCCTGAACAGGACCTCGTGGATCGTTTTTTGCCGCCTGTTCATATCCCAAAACGCTTTGACATAGAGAATCCGGGTTTCCTCATTCCCGTGGTTACCCAAGTGCAGTACCGCGGCTACCGTCGTCTCACCCAGGAGGCGATGCAATACGCCCTGGAAGTCGCGGAGAGAGTGGATCAGGAGTTCTCCCAGGTTTTCGGTCGCGGTTATGGTCTGGTAAGGAGCGAAGCCACTGAGGATCCCGACCTCGTGCTGGTAACCAGTGCGACGATCACTTCTACGGCCCGCGTCACCTTAGCCCGCCTCCGAGAAAAGGGCCTCAAGGTGGGGCTGGTCAAGATCAGGCTCTTCAGGCCATTTCCCACTCAGGCCCTACGCCAGATTCTGGATGGCGTGCCCAGGATTGCCGTGATCGATCGAAACATCTCACTTGGCCGTGAGGGTATTTTCTGTTCCGAGGTGAAGGCGGCGCTCGTTCACAATCCTGCCCGGCATCGTATCCAGGGTTATCTGGCGGGAATTGGGGGCACTGATGTGGATCCCGACCTCATTGAACGTATCGTTGAGGATGCACTCCACAGAGAAGAGGTCCTAGATGAGCCTATTTGGATGACGGAGGAGGCGTGATGGCTGAGATGTCTCGTCCCACAGGAGTCATGCGGCCCGGGCATAGCGCATGCCCCGGGTGTGGGGTTGCCATAGGGGTGCGCATGGTGCTTCACGCTCTTGGCAAGCGAGCGGTGGTTGTGGTTGTGCCTTCATGCGTTGCAGTCATTTCCGGCCCCTATCCTTACGCGGCCATTGATGTTCCCATGTTTCATTCGGCTTTTGAAATAGCAGCGCCTACAGCGGCGGGCATCGCCAATGCCTTGAAGATACAGGGCAGGGATGACATCCCCGTGCTCGCTTTTGCAGGGGATGGCGGGACTTTTGACATCGGCCTTCAGTCTCTTTCAGGAGCCGCAGATAGAAACGATGATTTCATCTACGTATGCATGGACAACGAGGGCTACATGAATACAGGAATTCAGGTGAGCTCTGCGACACCTCGGTATGCCTGGACAGGCACATCGCCCAGGGGAAACACGAGACGAAAGAAACAGATCATGGAGATCATGGCAGCCCACCGGATCCCTTATGCGGCGACGGCATGTATCGGTTTTCCTGACGACCTGATGGCAAAGGTGAAGAAGGCCAAAGAGATTCGAGGGACCCGGTTTCTCCATCTCCTTTCCCCGTGTACGACCGGATGGAAGATAGAGGACCACGAGGCGCCCAAAGTGGCTGTGGCGGCCGTAGAGACCAATATCTTTGCTCTATATGAGATTACAGATGGCCTGAGTTACACGATTAACCATGTCTCTCGGAGCCTACCAGTTGAGAGGTATCTCTCTTTGCAGGGAAGATACAGGCACTTGGGACAAGAAGAGATTCGAGCCATCCAGGATGAGACGGACCGTGGATGGGAGGACCTCCAGAGCAAGGCGGGGAGATCGACCTGTTGACGGAAATCTTCTTTGTCGGTGCGTTTACTTCATCATCTGAAGCTCTACCCCATGGAATCCCCTTGGCTGCTATGGTTTAGGGGGTAACCGGTCCAAAGTCGCACCGGGAAGGGCGGGAGTGGACTATTTACTCAGGAGATGGACCGGTATGTTCGGACGCTTGAAGTAAATAGGCTGTTGTTTTTGCAAAATTCCTGTGATATCAATTAAAATTTATGGGTCTGAAAATCTTCTAGGAGGGGTGAGTCATGGAAATTAGAGTAAGCCCTGCTAAACTTGAACGGTTCAAGCCAAAACCGACCGATGAATCCAAGTTGGGGTTCGGGGATATATACACGGACCACATGTTCCTCATGGAATATGAAACCGGAAAAGGGTGGGCCAATCCCCGTGTTGAACCCTATGGAAATCTCAGCCTTGACCCTGCGGCTATGGTCCTCCATTACGGGCAGGAGGTCTTTGAAGGGCTGAAGGCCTATGGTGGAAAGGATGGCGGGATCTATCTGTTCCGGGCAAGGGAGAATTTCAAGAGACTCAACCGGTCTGCGGCAAGGCTTTGCATGCCGGAAGTGGATATTGACCTGGTCATGGACGGGCTGAAGCAGCTTATCCTTTTGGATAGGGAATGGGTGCCCAGGGCTCAGGGAACGTCACTGTACATCAGACCCAACATGCTGGCCACCGAGCCCCACCTCGGCGTTCGCCCTGCCAGTAGGTATGTGTTCTACATCATCATTGGGCCGGTGGGCGCTTACTACAAAGAGGGATTAAACCCTGTCAAAATTTACGTGGAGGACAAGTACATCCGGGCGGCTGTGGGTGGCATCGGTGAAGCAAAGACTGCGGGAAACTACGCTGCAAGCCTGCTCGCTGCGGAAGAGGCCAAGAAGAAAGGGTTTGTCCAGGTGCTGTGGCTCGATGCAAAGGAGCGGAAATACGTCGAGGAAGTGGGGACCATGAACATGTTCTTCATGGTCGATGATGAGGTGATCACGGCTCCTCTCACCGGGAGTATCCTTCCTGGGATTACCAGGGATTCCGTGATCCATATGGTGAAAGATTGGGGCATCAAGATGTCTGAACGATCCCTTGCCGTTGATGAGGTGGTCGCAGCAGCCAAAGACGGCAGCCTCAAAGAGGCCTTTGGAACGGGAACAGCGGCGGTGATCTCCCCTGTGGGGCAGATCACTTACAAGGGTGAAGATCACATCGTGGCCGGAGGCAAAATGGGCGACCTGTCCCAGAGGCTCTACAATGAGATCGTGGCCATCCAGTATGGAGAAAAAGAGGACCCATACGGGTGGCGCGAGAAGATAGGTTAAGAAGGATCGATAACTCAGGTGTAGAGACTAGTGATCGGGAACTGACTCGATCTGGCTCAAGGCACAAGGCGTAAGGCCCAAAGAGAACCTCCTTGTATCCTGCGCCCTGCACCTTGGGCCATTTTTTTTGTAGAGCACCCGTCCTCGCTTTGTGGTACGCCCATCTAGTACTTAGTTGCACAAATCAACGTTGTTATAATGTCATTGCGAGGAGCCCGCACTTGATGCGGGGGACGAAGCAATCTCGTTGTAAGATGCCAGAATAGTGACGGTTTTTTATACAACTAGGTACCAGGTCAAAGAGGAGATCCAGTGATACCGACTATCGAATGGTACGGCAAACACATCCGCATGATCGACCAGCGGAAGATTCCCGGCAAGATCGAGTGGTATGTCTGCAAAGGTTATGAAGATGTCATCAAAGCGATCGAGATGATGGTTATCAGGGGAGCTCCTGCGATCGGTGTTGCAGCGGCGATGGGTCTTGTCTTGGGGGCTGACGGGATAAGGGCCCTGTCTTATGCCGCTTTCCAACGTCACTTCAAAGAGATCGCAGATAAGATGGCCAAGGCCCGGCCTACTGCGGTGAACTTGAGATGGGCTGTGGAGAGGATGTCCCTTTTGGTCGGAAAGAT
>JASFTV010000322.1:0-4373 GCA_050050615.1 Desulfobacteraceae bacterium | reverse complement strand
CTGAAAAAAGTTTTTTTAACATTTTAGTAAATGACCCCGGCGCTTTGCTTCAGGGTTATACATGAAAGAAACTTGCCGTTCAAGTTTCTTAGGAGCCTTACGCTGGTTACCGGGCAGCGACTTTTCGTTTTTGAAAAGAGACGCCCATGGGGAACACCGGCGAAATTTTCATTGAGCTGAGGTGTTACAAAATTTTTGATTTTTCTGCATGAGATTTTGAAATGGGAAAACGCCGCATCGCCGTGGTGTTGTATGGACCGGAGTCAAGGGTTACAAGTGTTCGGGGACATGGGTAACACGCAGAGAGTCCGCGGGGACCACGTAAGATACTGAAATAACAGGAAAAAATGGCATTGCGCACACTTTCATTGGGGTTGATCGAGGGGTTGGGCGTGGCCTGCAAGGATTGAGCGATCGGGTCTTTGGTGCATGAAGGAAAAGAGGCATCAAGGATGTTCGCTCCGGTACGGGCGGACTGGAACTCACTTGAGAGCGTTCAGGAGCAGAAAGTCGCACCTTTAGGCTAGGGGAATGGAGAGGCTCAGATTCACAAATGTGGGAAGGGACCCGAACATGGCTAAGAAGGCGAAATGTTTCACGTGAAACATGGATTTTTCTTTTCAATGAAATAAGGTTGTGCTATCAGCTTGGTGGAAAATAGCAGGGTGCGATAGATCTAAGGTGGGGCCACTGAAAAGAAGGTTTTGGACATGCCACATCCCCACGAAGGTCATCGTATACCTGCATGTGGCTTGCTCTGGCTCTTGCCAGTACCGATGGAGGGGCATTCTGTTTTCTTATGGGGTTCATCATCTCTATAGCCAACCAGAAAGGGGGCGTCGGAAAAACCACGACGGCTATCAATCTCTCCGCCTCTCTTGCGGTGGCGGAAAAATCTTGTCTCCTTGTGGACTGCGATCCCCAGGGCAATGCGACCACCGGTCTGGGCGTGGATAGAACGGAGTTAAGCAAAGGCCTGTACGAATTTATCTTGGGTTCGGCTGTAGAGGAAGAGGTGATCGCACAAACGCTTGTCTCGGGGTTGCATCTTATCGGGGCGACCAGGGACTTGATCGGGGCAGAGGTTGAGATGGTTTCCACCGATGAGAGGGAGTACCGGCTCAGGAAAAAAGTCGTCCCTTTAAGAGATCGATATGACTATATTTTTCTGGATTGCCCGCCTTCTCTCGGGTTTTTGACCGTGAATGCGCTGACAGCCGCGGATTCTGTTTTGGTCCCTCTGCAGTGTGAATACTATGCCCTGGAAGGGTTGAGCCAGTTGTTGAAAACGGTAAAAGCTGTTCAGAGAGGCCTCAATCCTTCGCTGGAGCTTGCCGGAATCCTGTTGACCATGTATGATTCACGCAATAATCTTTCCCTTCAAGTGGCGGAGGAACTTCGAGAACACTTCAGGGAGTCCGTATTCAAAACCATCATTCCGCGAAATGTGCGCCTGAGCGAGGCGCCCAGTTACGGGAGACCCGTTCTTTTGTACGACGTAAAGTCGACGGGCGCCCAGAGCTATCTCGCATTGGCCAGGGAACTGATGGGGAGAGGAGTTGTCCATTATGGCGAAGCGCAAAGCCTTGGGTAAGGGTCTATCCGCCCTGATTCCGGAAATAGAGACCCTGTCACCGGGGGATCAAGGATTCTTCCAGTGCCCGATAGAGGCGATAGAACCCAATCCCTATCAGCCCCGCCAGGGCTTCGGCAATCAGGAGATGCAGGAGCTGGTGGCGTCTGTGAAGGAGAAGGGGATTCTCACGCCGCTTTTGGTGAGCAAGACGGAAAAGGGCTACCGCCTCATAGCGGGTGAGCGCCGTTGGCGTGCGGCCCAGAAGGCAGGACTGGACAGGATCCCTGTGGTGGTTCGGGAGAGTACGCCCATAGAATCCTTGGAACTGGCCTTGATCGAAAATATTCACCGAAAAGACCTCAATCCCATAGAGGAGGCGACCGCATACAGCAAATGCCTCGATGACGGTAAGTTGACCCAAGAGACTCTTGCAAAAAGGCTGGGCAAAGAGCGTTCCACCATTACCAATGTGCTCAGGCTCTTGAAGCTTCCCCAGGTGATACAGAAGGATCTGATCGGGGATCGGATGAGCATGGGGCACGCCAGAGTGCTCGCAGGCCTCAAAAGCAGAGCGGCGCAGATGGCCATAAGGGACGCGATCCTAAAAAGGGGCCTAACGGTGCGGCAGGTCGAGGCCTTGGTCAAGAAGAGGGAAGGGTCCGGCCGCCCCAAGAAAAAGGAGGCTGAGCTGGACGACTATATGCTTTCCATCGCCCAGACCCTCAAAAGGTCGCTGGGAACAAAGGTGGATATCAGGAAACGGGGCACCAAGGGAAAGATCGTCATCTTTTTCTATTCTGATGAGGAGTTGGATCGGCTTCTTGAACTGCTGACATAGCCTGCCTCTTTCTCCATTTCCTCTCTTCCCCCCGCACCAATCGTCCAATGTTGTCTTTGTGCCGAAAGCAGATGAGCCCCGCCATGAGCAGGGAGGCCAGGGTCATGGCGAGCGGTTTGCCTGTCATCACAAACAGGATCGGCATGATACAGGCTGAGAGCATGGATGCCAGGGAAACGAAGTCAGATATGTAAACGATTACAACGAAACCGCAGAGGGCGATGAGTGCGTTGAAAGGGGAAATGGCGAGATAGATGCCCAGCGCTGTGGCTACACCTTTGCCGCCGCGAAACCTCAAGAATATGGAAAACTGATGGCCGATGAGTGCGGATACCCCGACCAAGGCGAGTGCAAATTGGGAATGGGGGTAAAAGCGGAGAAAAAAGAAGACGGGGATGAACCCCTTGATCAGATCAAGGGCAAGGGTCACAATTCCCCATTTGAGTCCCACTTCCCTGGCCACGTTTGTGGCCCCGATATTGCCGCTTCCCCTTTGCGTGATATCAATGCGCGCTACCCCGCGGCCGATCAGCCTGCCCGAGGGTACAGCACCCAGCAAGAAGGAGGCCCCCGCGTAGAATATCCATATGAAATGAAGTGACTCCAATCCCCTGTCTATCTCCAGTGCCTATTCAACGTGATAAAAGTACCCGGTCATGAATAGCCTTGAAAGAGAACTCATATCGTTCATTCACTGCCGGCATCATGGATGGTGTGCAAAGGCGCGAAAGGGGAAAACGGATGCCGCGCGACCGCTTTTGAACGATAACAGATCCTCTTGCCATTGACGAACAGACGCATTCCTGCCCAAGAACGCGCCAAGGATATTCTCAGAATTTCCTGTATTCTGTTTTCATAATAGTGTATATGAATTTCCGGGTCTTGTGCGCTCAAAAAGAGATGTTTTGGCAGGACCTTTCCCTTGGGCAACACCCAGCAAGGTAAAGATACAGGCCTACGGCAGGGGTTGCAATGTAAATTTGCGGGTCTAAACTAATGATTGAGGCTGCATTTACGAGAGTGATGGTGATGGACGGGCAGGGAGGCGGTATTGGGGCAACCGTGATCAAGGGCTTGAGGGCGGTTTCCGGCGAGGATCTGGAGATATTCGCCCTCGGAACCAACTCCGTTGCTACGTCTCGGATGATGAAGGCGGGCGCAAACAGGGGTGCCACCGGGGAAAACGCGATTGTCCAGACCAGCCCCAAAGTGGATGTGATTATTGGGCCCTTGGCGATTCTGATGCCTAACGCGATGATGGGGGAGGTGACGCCAGGAATGGCCGAGGCCGTGTGCTCTAGCGAGGCGAAAAAGATTCTCATCCCGCTGACTCAAGAAAAGGTGAGTATCGTGGGCACTACGGGTGAACCGTTGCCCCATTTGGTGGACCAAGTCGTGCAGATCATAAAGGAGATGCGTGGCCATGTGTGAAGCGGCAGCCTATTTGTTGAAGGATGGACAGGAAGAACTGGTTTTTGAGAGTGTTGACCTCCTTGAATCCAGGGAGGATCAGGTGAGAATAGTGAATATTTTCGGGGAAGAGATGGAGATTAAGGCCAAGGTGAAGTCTCTTTCCCTGGTTGATCATAAAATCATCCTTGAGCCTTTATAGGAGGAAAAGATCATGTGGCAAGATATGAGCAAGAAGATCGTTTGGCTCGGACATGACGGTTTCAGGATTGATGCGAAGAAGACCGTTTACTTTGATCCCTATCAGATTTCGGACGGTCCAAAGGCGGACCTGATTCTCATCAGCCATGACCATTTTGATCATTGTTCCCCGGAGGATGTCGCCAAAATCCAACATAGCGGTACGGTCATCATTACGGAAAAGGATTCGGCAAAAAAGCTCTCTGGGGATGTGAGGGTACTCAAGCCCGGGGAATCCCTCATCGTGGACGACGTCAAGATCGAGGCGAAGCCTTCCTACAACACGGACAAGGACTTTCACCCCCAAAA
>JASFTV010000321.1:0-4375 GCA_050050615.1 Desulfobacteraceae bacterium | reverse complement strand
GGTCCTGTATTCTGATTGTGGGGACTAAAAGGGGCGATCGCTGCCGCAAAGAGGGCCATGAAAACAATGGCCAGGATAATCAGGGCCCCGACAACCAGAATCCACCACTCCAAGCCGTACTTTTTCCCTAAACCCGTAAAGCGCGAAATAGCTGAAGCCAATCCTCCTGCTGGTGAATACCGCATAGGTTCTCCTAGTATCGTACTCTCGGATCCACTATGGCATAGATAATATCCACAACCAGTGACGCTGTGGCCACAACCAGGGCTATGATAATGATTACGCCCTGAATGGTTGGATAATCTCTCAAATAAATCCTTTCCAGAAGAAGCCGTCCCATGCCGGGCCATGAAAAAGTTGTCTCTGTGAGTACGGCGCCAGCCATGAGGAGGGCGATCTGTAGCCCCATCATCGTCAGTATGGGGATGAATGCGTTTTTTAGGGCATGTTTGTACACGATCTTTCGATGACGAATGCCCCTAGCCTCTGCTGCCGTAATGTAATCAGCCTTGAGCACATCCAGCATATTGGCCCGAGTCAGACGTACAAAGATGCCCGAGAGGACGAGCCCAAGGGTGAAGGCGGGCAGGATCAAATGGATGAGGACATCCCCCAAGGCGGAAAAATTTTTGACCAGAATGGTATCCAATACGTAGAGCCCTGTTTTTTCAAAAGTCGAAGCAAAAACCCTGGCTCCGGTCCGCCCCGCAATGGGAAGGACATCAAGCCAGATGCCAAAGATAAGTTGCAACATGAGGCCCATCCAGAAGACAGGGATGCAGTAAACCACAATGCCGTAAAGCCTAATCGTGTAATCTTGGAATCTGCGCCTCCTGTCTGCGGCATAGGCGCCCATGAAAACACCCAAGAACAGGGTGATGAAGATGCCAAACAGGGTCAGTTCGATGGTTGCTGGGAGTTTTTCAGCGATCGCTTTGGTCACCCTTTGTTTGAAGACCATAGACTCACCCAGATCCAGGCGACAGATCTGCCAGAGGTAGTCCAGATACTGAATGGCTATAGGACGATTAAGGCCCAGTTCCTCCTTCTTCAGTTCAATGACCTTCTCCGGCGCATGGCCGCCCAGCATAGAGGATATCGGGTCGCCAGGCATGATCCGAAGCACCACGAAAACGATGCTCAGAAGGATGAAGACCATAGGAATGGTAAGAAGTAACCGGGTAATGACATATCTGGCGAGGTTTCTCATAATCTCCTTTGAGAGAAGCCATGGAAGGAGGAGACGAGGGTGAGGGCCGGGCCCTGCGCCCAGCCCTCAACCAGAGTTTTGCTACTTGGCTCGATGTATGGGGCCGTAGTTGAATTGCAGTGTCGGTGAAAGCATAATGCCACGGATATCCGTTTGGGCAAACAGATAAAGCGTGCCCTGAAAAAGGGTGACCGTAGGCACCTCGTAGGTCCACAGTGTCTGGAGCTCTTCATAAAGGGCGGTTCTCCCCTTGGAGTCGGTAATGGTCTGTCCATCGACAAACTTTAGATCCCAATAAGGATCTGAAAAGTATATCCCCAGACCCTTGGAGCCGGCTGTACCCGCAAAGGCAGCCGTGTAATTGTCCGGATCTATGTAGTCCGGATACCAACCCAGGAGGTAAGCGGGCATCACCTTGTTTTTCCAGTTGTCCCGGTAAGTGGCCCATTCAGCGGACTTGACATTGACCTTCATCATTCCCGTGGCCTCGAACTGATCTTTGAGAACAGCGGCCAGATCCACCTCGGTATCGCCGTAATGGCTGGGCGTATACCAGAGATCAAAGGTGAATTTATTGGTTTCACTGAACCCCCGGGACTTCAAAAGCTCTCTTGCCTTGGCGATGTTTCCGTCGCCAAATGCCTGTTTGAAGGCATCAACGTGAGACCACATACCCATAGGCACCATGGAATACAGAGGGGCATTCTGGCCAAGAAAGACCTTATCGAGCATAGGTGGCCGGTTGATCGCCGCTGCAACTGCTTGTCGCAGCACCCTGTCGTTAAAGGGCGGACTATCGCTGAGAAAGCAAATGTAGCGGATGTAAGGGCCTTGAGCCTTGATGGTCTGAATCTTGGCAGATCTTTCAAGGTCATTGATATCAGAGGGGTTGAGCGTTTTGAAGGCGAAGTCGATTTCCCCTTTTTCCAAGGCGAGCCTCATGGTGGTCGCATCTGCAAAATATCGAATGACGATGCGGTCATTCTTGGGTTTTTCTCCATAGAAATCAGGGTTCGCTTCCATAACGATTTCTTGGTCTCTCTTGAAAGAGACTACTTTGTATGGACCTAAACCCACGAGCTTCCCTCCCTTCAACTCAGAGGGATCACGAATGATCTTATCCTTGGGGTAGACGTTCGGATTCACCGGATAATAGGGGACCGAAGCGACCAGGGACGGAAAATAGGCTACAGGGTTCTTGAGAATGAATTTGACAGCGTACTTGCTCACCACTTCCACGCGATCGACAAAATCAGTGACGAGCCAGGAAGGGTCTCCTTTGAGCGCGATGACCCGATCCATGGACCACTTGACCGCAGCGGCATCAAAAGGGGTGCCGTCCGTGAATTTCACACCTTCCCTGAGCTTGAAAATGTATTCCTTGCCGTCCGTGCTGATATCATAAGATTCAGCCAATCCTGGAACCAGGTTTGTCTTCCCGGGCGGATACCTCAGAAGCCCCTGGTAGATGTTATAGAAGATCTCCCAGGTGTGGAAGTCATAGGCATTGGCAGGGTCCATATCAATGACTTTTTCGGTTGTTCCGTACACAAGGGTCTCCTTAGCAAAACCCTTGGCAGGCAAGATGGCCAAAGAGACTGCAATCACGCAAAGCAATACAAATCTCAGGATCTTCATAAATCAGACCTCCTCTCTTTTCCAGCATAAATGGTTACATTGCAGGTGTTCATAGTTTTAGAAAGCCCAAAACCGCCAAAGGACCCTCAAAATTACATCTCACCTCCTTTCTCAAGGGTCTGCTGCCGTGTAGGCCTAAAAGCCTGGCATTTGGAAAAACGGTTCAGAGTTATTACGGCGGGAAGCGAAACCTTGCTAACTGACCAATAAACGTGAGATTTCAAGAGATGTCAATAGACAATTTAACAGCCGGGGATGATTCTCCGAAAATTTGCCGTCTGATCGTTTGCCCATGAACTTTGAGGATCATGCCCTGGGCTCTCGCGAACGGTCTGAAAGGTGAGGCTTTTTGCATTGAGCGGGGGTACAACTCATGACCGTTCAGCGACATGGGAGACGATTGGACGCTGACAGATTGTTTCATAAAACGAAGACCGGTCAGGCATGGGATGCGGTTTTCTCTATTTCAGTGGCGGCCTTGCCTGCCAAGGCATTGAACCGACTCCAGAGTGCGGGCCGGACTTGCGACAAGACCATGCCCAAGAAAATAAACCCTCCCCCTATCATGTGCTGGGTCAGGAGGAGCTCTCCGCCGTACCAGTGGGCGAACAGGGCTCCAAAAACCGGTTCTCCCGTAAAGATGAGAGCGGTTCTGGTCGGCGGTGTAAACCGTTGTGCGTAGGTTTGAACCGCAAAGGCGAACACGGTCGCAAATACGGCCGTGAGTCCCACGGCCGCCCATATCGGGGCCGGCATGCGAAGGCTCAAAGTGCCCATGCCCAGAGAAAACCCAACGCTGAGGAAGGCCACGGTTCCCAACTGCCACGTGGCGAGGGCCACGGCCTCGATGTGGGTGACGTAATGCCCTGTCAGCATAATATGAAACGCGACCGCCACAGCACACATAAAGACCAAAAACTCCCCACGGCTCCAGTGAGAGGGCGCTCCTCCTGTGAGGATATAAAGTCCGGCCGACGCGAGCAAAACACCGACCGCAGCCAAAGGGGCAGGCTGTCGCCTCAGAAACAGCAGTGAGAAAACGGGGACCATGACGACGTTGAGGCCCGTGATGAATGCCGTATTGGTTGCGGTCGTGAGGGTCAAACCCCACGTTTGAAAGGCGAAAGCTGCGAAAAGAATGATCCCGAGAAAGATTCCAGCAAGCATGGTGGGACCATGCAAGGGCCAAATCCTCTTGTGGAACAAGATCAGCATGAGTATGAAAGCCACGGAGAATCTGGCGATGAGAAATTCATAAACCCCCACCTGGGAAACCGCAGACTTTACGATAATGAATGTGGTTCCCCAAAAAAAGGCGACCAGGAGCAAAAGCAGATCCATGACGAGTTGATGGGTTCTCGGTGTCAAAAGCGATTCTCCAGCTTGGAATCAAAGGTTAACTCCATATCAGACATTTTCATGGGTGTAAAGCAAATGAGATTCACCCTGTTCCACCATCAAGGTATCATCTCCCCGTCAAGACGTGACTTCGCAGGCCTCTACTTGCATCTCATGCCTTGCCGGTGA
>JASFTV010000320.1:0-4378 GCA_050050615.1 Desulfobacteraceae bacterium | reverse complement strand
ACCATTTCGAACACTTCCTCTGGGGACAAACGCAGCGACTTGGTAAGGGCCACGAGCGATTCGTGTCTCTTCGCCAGAAAATTGCTTTCCCACATCTCTATAGCCCTGCCGAGGCTACCATCAGAGATCTTAGCCAGTATGGATGCTTCATCCTCAACCAATCCCTTTCTATCCTTGAGCCATGCCTTTATGAGCCGGGCCGGGATCGGCCGGAAAGCCACTTTTTGACACCGAGAAACGATTGTGGGCAGCAAGTCTAACGGCTCGGTGACATTCAGGATCAGAATATTTCCAGGGGGAGGCTCTTCCAGGGTCTTCAAAAAGGCATTGGCCGCTTCCTGGGTCATCGCTTCAGCTTGGCGGATAATGCTCACGCGATACCTGCCGGACAGAGGTTTAAACGCCAGGGTACGGTCTAAATTTCTAATCTGTTCTATTTTGATGTTTTGACCATCAGGTCGAATGAATTCAACGTCCGGGAAATTTCCGCTGTTGATCTGGCGGCAGGGCTGGCAACGGCCGCAACCCTCTCCACGGGCTGGTTCTTGACAGTTCATCGCCCGGGTGAGGGCTATGGCCGTTGTGGTTTTGCCGATACCGGGAATACCTGCGAAGAGATAGGCATGGGGGATCTTTTCCTGGGCAATCACCCGCTTCAAAAAGCTGATCGCCTTTTCCTGGCCGATGATTTGTGAGAATGGAATAAAGTCCGTACTGGATGCGTTCATAAGCCAAGACCCTACAATCTATCTCTATCATCGCCGGGTGAGGGGACAAGGCGCACGGTGTAGGGCACAAGGGCGAGCATTCTTTTGCAGGATCTACCTTATGCCTTATGCCCTGCGCCCTGAGCCACATCAATAAAGGAATTTAGCTCTAGTGCGCATTAAGGCTTCAGATGTGGCTTGATGTGCCTGAATATCTCCTCCTCCACCTCATCCTTGTCTGCAATCGCTTCGATAATGATAAACCTTTTCCCCTCTTTGCGAGCCAGCGCAAGGTAGGCCTGTCTTACCTTCTCGTGGAAGGCCATTTTTTCGTTTTCAAATCTATCCTGACCTTTATCGAGCCCTGTTTCGTTCCGCTCCAAGGCTCTTTCAAGGCCCACCTCCACAGGACAGTCAAGGAGAAAGGTCATATCAGGGCGAATTCCCCGGGTCACCTTCTCATTTAGAAGCTGGATCAGTTGCATATCCTGACCACGGGCCGAGCCCTGATAGACCACAGTGGCATCAAAAAACCGATCACATATCACCCAATTGCCCTGATCCAACGCCGGTTTGATGACCTCTGCAACATGCTGCGCTCTGTCTGCTGCGTAAAGCGTAAGTTCAGCAAGGGGAGTGAGGTTTTTGTTCAGGGAATCCAACAGGATACCTCTGATGTGCTTGCCTATTTGGGTACCGCCGGGCTCCAGGGTGTTGACAACGGGAATCCCGTAACGCTTCAGCCTTCTGACCAGGCGTTTTATCTGTGTGGTCTTGCCACACCCCTCGATGCCCTCGAAAGTGATGAACAATTCTCTCTCCCCTCACTATCTCATCTCAGACCCGACCGGAAACCGCAGCACCGGCGAGGCCTTACACCGCCCGGGCAGCCAAGAGCCTCACAAAGGCGATATTTCGCTGAGAGTCTATAGAAAAAGGCGTCAATAATCAAGAAACGATCTCAGACCGAAAAATCTGAGAACGGAGGCCGTTTATTTTGTTGACAAAATTGAAAAAATGAATATTTCTACGCAAATATTCGTTTAGAAGGCAGCTCCCTACCCTAAGCTCCTGAGAAAATTAGTAATCCCTGACTATTTGAGATCTTTTCTGGAGGAATCATGCCGAAGGCGAAGAAAAACCAGAGGGGAAAAACACCGAAACCTAAGAAAGCCAGCCCAAAGGCTTCTCCTAAGAAAGCCAAGAAAGCGCCAGCAAAAAGCGCAAAGGCTTCCTCCAAGAAGATAAAGACCGTTGCATCCAAGAAAAAGAAGAGCCCCCCAAGAAAGAAAAAAGATTTTCGCTCCGCCTTTATGGATAGCCTCCAAATAAAGAGGGAAGAACTCAAGGAAACGATCGAGCGTCTGAGGATGAGTCGAAAAGAATACGACGGCCAACTAACCGCCAGCGATTTCATAGACGAGATTGATGATGCCCAACGCGAAATTTCTGCCTACAGTCAATATAGTCTCATTGAGAGGAAGGTCAGGGAGCTGCAAAAGGTTGAACACCTGATTGGCAGGATCTTGAAGGAAGAAGAATTTGGTCTTTGCGAGGAATGCGGAACACAGATCCCCAAGGAGCGATTACTTATCGTTCCTGAAGCGACCCTTTGCGTTGCTTGCCAGCGTGAACTGGAAAGACAGGATTCAAAGAGAAGCGTAGCATCTAAGGTACCTCCCGCCTTTGGCTCCCGAAAGCAGATGACATGGGAGAGCTCGGAGACTCAAGAGGATGGGGATGATCTGACGATTAAGTACCAGATCGCTTCCATGCCCGGCGTCGACATCGAAGAGGCAGAAGTAGAAAGTCCACCTGACGAACAAGACGAGACCTGAGCGGCAATTCTAAGGAATCTGCCCGACAGCTTCTAACCCCACTTTTGAACGGGAGGCTGAACCGAGGGAAAAAGGGATCTGTCCGTGTGGGGGATGAATTTTGCCGCGCTGAAAAGGTTCATGAATTCCTGATTTACATTGAGTTCCACATAGGTTATCCGGTCGCGAATCCCGTATATTTGATCCCTGGCCGCAGCAGATAAAAGCGCTATAACGGCCCCTGTCAAAGCTGTATTCCCAAGCGGCTTGTAGGTTTCTATGGGCAGGTCTGGAATCATGCCCAAGGTGATGGCTGATTCAGGATCGATGTAGGAACCAAAAGTCCCGGCGATATAGAAACGGCTGATATCTTTCGTAGAGACATTGAGCATATGGGTAATGGTGGTCAAGATGGTGTACATCGCCGCCTTTGACCGTATCAGCGCGTCAATATCGGGCTGACTCAGAGTAAGATCTTCTCCCCTGCCCGAATCCTGAGAATGGACCACAACGAAATGTTTCACCCCATCCATTTCCTTGAGCCGATCTCCACATCGGTTTACGACAAATTTTCCACGTAGATCGATCATTCCGACCAGGAAAAACTGGGCCACCAGGTCTATCAGGCCTGAACCGCATATACCGATGGGCGGCTTGTTTTCAATGGTCCTCATGGAAAATTGGCCGGATGCGGCATCAATACGGACTTTGTCAATGACCCCCGGCCCCGCCATCATACCCATGCTTGCCACCCCGCCCTCCAGAGCCGGGCCTGCTGCCCCCGCACAGGCCATGAGCCATTCCCTATTGCCAATGACAACCTCTGCATTGGTCCCCACATCAACCAGAATGGATAGTTCGTCGCTTTCTGCCATGCCGGAGGCCAGAACGCCGGCAATCAAATCCCCCCCACAGTAGCTTCCCACATTTGGGAAAACCAGGGCCGGTGCCTCGCGGTGGATCTCTATGTCGAGATCCGCAGCTCTCAAAAGTTCGGGTCTGTTAATAACCGGTATATAGGGTTCGCGGCATATCCAATAAGGATCCAAGCCGAGAAAGAGGTGGGTCATGGTCGTATTTCCGGCCACAGACAATCCCACAACGGCGCTTGCTCCAATGCCGTTTCTCTTAGCCACCTTTGCGATCTCTTGATTCAGCTTTTCTATTAAGAGCGTCCTTAGTCGATCCAATCCTCCTTCCTGGGATGCGAAGTGGATGCGCGTCAAGATGTCCGGCCCTGTCTCATTTTGCGGATTAAGGAAGGAGATCTCCTCTATGAGTTCTCCACTCATAAGATCCATGAGCCGTACAACCACCGTGGAGCTTCCAATATCCACGCCGAGACCATACATGGAAAGATCAGTGCAGGATGGGTAAATATCAATCAAGTGCCAGCCCCCCCGATCCTGATAAAGAAGCGGGCAAACCTCATACCTGTTCTCCCGCAGCAATGAGGGTATTCTTCTGACGAAAGAGAGACCGATGCTCACCCGATCCGTCCGGAGCTTCTTTTCGATACTCTTGTTGAGGCGGTCCACATCGGCTGTGTTATCCTTCAGACTCGGGGGTGATAACTTACAGGAGACCGTTCTTACCCATCTGTCGCTGTCTTCGGCTCTGTTCATTCGCTTTCTCTTCCATTGATTTGGTTGTTTCACATTTATACTTCGGAAACGCGATTTGTTAAACATCAAACTGACATTTCATCAAAATGGGGCGTGTGATTGAGTTTATCTGCCAGTAGGGTCACGCAAAACTTTAACCTCCTGATAAACTGTACAAATGCCTGCGAACTGGTCGTGAAATGTCATTGACAGGATTTTGGTAAAAGAGATAACTTTCTATTAGGATTTT
>JASFTV010000319.1:0-4388 GCA_050050615.1 Desulfobacteraceae bacterium | reverse complement strand
TGAAAGAGGGATCTGTCCTTTCCGATGAGCACTTCATTAATGTGACCCTGCCTGACGTAACCCCAGCCAGGCTCTTCATGAATGGCCCGCAGCAGTTGTTTGTATGTCACAGAGCCATCTTCATCTGGCACCAGACCGAATTCATCCGGTCTGTGACCGAGAATGTAGATCATGAGGCGACTGAGGCTGTCGACCTTTATTTGTTTTTTTCTGTGCAAACCTCCAACCCGCAGCAATAGCCCACAAATGAAATGCCTATGCGACCCCGGGGACTTATCTACAAAAACCGCGGCAGAGAGTCCCGTCCGGAAGGGCGGGAGTGAATGGCGCATAGTTTTTGTGGGGGTGCAGGGCTCTTGCCCCCGCGGTTTTTAAAACGCGAAATGGGTTAAACCCATTTCGCTCTGAAGATGCCCCGCCCTGTGGGCGGGGAGATTCACGAGTATTCAAATTTATGGTACAAGGCACCAGATCCTAAACTCTTTACGTCTCGAGCTCCACCTTCTCCAATTGATTGAGCACAAAATTGCGGATGGCATCCGGTTTGGGCAACGCTGCTTTCATTTTGCCTTTTTGGAAAAGGGGGCGCAGGAGCTCCTCGTATTTGCCCCCACACTCGCAAGCGGCAGGCCTTTTGCGAACGGGCAACACCTTGGTTTTGAAGCAGTGACGGCATCGGAGGACCTTCTTGGAGCCCGACATCTTGCCCCTCTTGGCAAGAGGCTTTCCGTCAACTTCGATAATGTCCAGGGAGAAATCAACGACAGGGGCATTGCTGATGGCCGTGCCAATCCCATAGGCATCAGCAAGGACATTGTATTTCGGGATCTGGTACTCATTGATCCCGCCGCTCAGAAAGATCTTCACGTGACTGTATCCACGTAAGTCGAGCTCCCAGCGCACTTCTTCCATGATCCGGACAAAGTCTCCCCTCCTGGAACCCGGGGTATCCAGCCGGACTGCAAACAGGTCCTTACCCAACGCGTCCGCAACGTTGAGGGCCTCTACTTTCTCGTCGTTGAACGTATCGATAAGGCTGACACGGCCCACCTTGGGTTCGATCACCTCATCAAAGGCTTTGGTGGCATCAACGGTATTGCCCATGATCAGGATCAGGGCATGGGGCATTGTTCCTACCGGCTCCTTTCCAACGAGATGGGCGCCGAGTCCGACAGACACGCCGTCGCAGCCGCCGATGTAGGCATTCCTCTCCACCATAGGTGCAACCGTGGGGTGCATCCGCCGGGCGCCGAAGCTGACGAGATCCCTCTCACCAGCGGCTTTGCGGCACCGGGCTGCCATGGTGGCCACCCCGGAGGCCTGGCAGATCAAACCCAACAGGGCGGTTTCATATCGCCCGAAGTCGAGGTACCTTCCATGAATTTCCATAACGGGTTCGTAGGGATGAAAAAGCGTTCCTTCCTTCATGATTCTGGCGTCAACGGGAAGCTCTTTCAGGAGGACTGCGCATTCCTCCACCCCTGCGAAGACCGCCCACGGCCAGCTGGCGGGGAGCCCTTTGGCAATAAACTCTGCCCGCACCTCTTTGTCAATTCCCTTGGCTTTGAGGATCTCCTCTGCCCTTTCAAAATAGACATCCGTTACAAGACCATCTTTTATCTGCTGAGCAGTGGCTGTGTGTATCAACGCGGACCTCCTGAATTGAAGATATGTCATTGAAACGTGGCATATTTTTAAACAATAAGGCATCTTTGTCAAATACATTAAGGCCACGAGGGGTGTTCATAAGGGTCCAGATTCGTTCATGGATTCAAGGGCAGGAGGCCATGGGAACGAGCTTGATTTTCTGCGGTGAGAGGGAATGGTTATGAAAGGGAATCTCGCACTCTCCGAGCCAGGAGAGTGTTCAGGGAGGCTTGTTGCAATGGCCGTAAATGCTTCGTGGTGCTAACAGCAGCTCGTCTGATCGGTGCCCGGGGCATCCTTGATCTTGTTCCCGGAAGTTTCTTGAGGATCCAGAACACAACAGCATGAAGAGTCCTGTCGCCCAAGGGCCGTATTGATTACCGCGGTGGCACAACCCACACCCTTTTGTACACTGATCGCGTCGGTGGGGCAATTGGTTGAACAGGCTCCACACTCCATACAGGCATCGCGATTTCCAATGTAAGCCTTGCCATTGTTCATACTGAGGACAGTATGAGGGCAGACCAAGACGCACATGCCGCAGCCCACGCACTTCTCGTGCTCGAGTGCCAGTGTCACCACGTCTTTGAGATAGATAAGTCGGCCCATCATTGAGACTCCCTATGCAACAAAAATCGACCAGACCCAGAGACTCAGTCCGACCGCACAAGCCCCGATCTGAAAGGGCAGAGCCCATCGCATTTCTTTCTTTACGCCTGAAAGCGATGTGTAGGTGGAGGCGCCTGTAAAGTTCATCGAAAGATAGGTCGCAGCAGCAGGAACGAGGAGAAGCCAGGCTATCATTTCAAGCCGGCCTCCCCATGTCACCATCTCTCCCAGTCGAAAAAGGAGAAGCAACACAGCAGCCATCAAACCTAAAGAGAGCCCTTTGACAGAAAAGGCGCGTCCCGGCAGCCAGGGCAACAGCAAAGGCGCTATCACGGCGCCCGCCAGGATGGCGATCATTATGGCAGGCAAAACAAAGAGGCCATGGGTCAGGATGTTATCCCAAAAGGCTCTGGAGCCCAGAAACCCGCTTAAGATGAGCATGACACCAGTGATAATTAGCCCTGCTTTCAGCGCACTCACCATTTCAACAGGAATCAGGATGACTCTTTCCCGTGTGGTAAAAGTCTTGAGGCGCATCTCCGGCGTCGCTTTGAGACCGTGTTCCAAAAAGGCTGGCAGATCCTCGGCCCGAATGGGACCGTAGATCACCTTGAATCCGGAGAGCTTCTTAACCTGGTGTGCGGCCACCCCTGGCCCCGCCAACTGGGGGAGGATCAACTGTCGATGGGTGACGAGGCGGTCGACCCCCCCGGATGAGATGCGATCTACAAGCTCCATGGTTCCGAAAGTCCCTTTTCCGGCGGCACACCAGACATTTATGCCTTTGGTGTCGAGAACCAGGATCCAGACGTCTCGGCCGGGCAAGGCCTCGCGCAGGCGGTCGAAGCTCATTTTGTAATTGGCTGTGACCAGAACAGGGGCGTTTTCACCAGGCTCGCCCAAGGCGTAAAGACCGGGATCGACCGTGTAATGCATGCGCCCGATTCCCCAGCGAGCCTTGAAGCTCCCCAAGCGGTCGGCCCAAACAAGCGATGAAGAAATCCGGGGCACTTTGCCGACCGGCGTATCCATGGAGCCGATCACGAAAGGCTGGTTTAGGCTGGGAAGGCCCACCTGAGCCTGACCGCCCTCGGGTCAGCAAACCGTGTTCAGGATACCCTGATTTTGATTCATCGCTGTTTTCAGGTTCTCTCTCATGCTTTTTTGTCTCACCTAGAAATGCTTACTTTGCCGATTGCGGGTCTGATAGAGGTTAGGAATCAGACGGCTCTAGCCGAGCTTTGTACAAGCACCAATTGGTCGGTGGAAAACCATACCGTAATGCTATAATATACGACTTACAGGCGGCTATGCAAGAGGGAAAGGCCAGAAATACAGCAGAGCGCCATCTCGATTTTGCAAACAGAAAACAAGGACAGCCCGCAAAAAATGTGATAGGGTTGAGAAAATGGAAGGGTGAGCATCGAGTAGATGTGCAAAAGCCCTTCACAGCCATTTAACAGAATGAGAGGAAAGAATGACCATATGATGAACATGAACCAATCGCCCTTATATGGTAAGAACGACGATCCTTCCTCAGAACCCAAAGCAAATGCGCCCGAGCTGCCCGCACGCTCTGTCAGCGGCATGGCACCCAAATACCCGAAATATCGAGACCCTCTCATCAAGCTGGGCGTGATTTTCCTACTGATCGTAGTTTTTGGGGGAGGCTATTTTCTGGTGAAAGGCACGGAATGGTCCTTGGGACGTTTGAAGCAGGATCCCGTCGGCTTTCTAACCAAATTGATCTGGAGAGACGGGGCCTCCGAGGCTTGCGAATCCTTTATCAAGGAGAATCAGAACCTGTTCAGGCACTTAGGAGAAAGGGTCACGCTGACCCCGATCCGGCGAGAGATTAGTATCTTTAATCGCGCCAAAACAGCGAGGGTTGTTTTTCGAGCAGAGGGAAGTGCAGATACGGAAAAACTGCTTTTCCTTCTCAAGAAGCGGAGAGGAGAGTGGCAAATCGTTTCTGTGAAATCAAAAACACGAAGAGGTGAATATCGAAAGCTATACCCTCAGCCGGAGTCGAAAGCCAACACCATATGATTGTTCCCCAAAAAGCCTTCGCGGTCCACAACTTCTGACGCCTTTGGAACATTGAGCACTTATGGGTTGGGTGCCGGATTCTG
>JASFTV010000318.1:0-4403 GCA_050050615.1 Desulfobacteraceae bacterium | reverse complement strand
TTTTGGAATTGTCGTTTTTTCCGAAACATGAAGTTGTTGGACAGCCTCTCAATCCCCCCTTATGAAAGGGGGAAGGTCTTTGATCTTTGGAATAGGACCATTCAGTTCCCCCTTTGATAAAGGGGGGGAGGGGGGATTTTGTCACAGTGTTTGTCCTGGAACTTGATCATTGTGAGTGTAAAGCCCCCTCTGCGGGCGCCACGGAGGGGTTGGCACCCAACCCAAAGGCATCCAGAGTAGCAGGGCGGATCATTTACTCTTGTTTCCACACTTCGGCCAAGTTCATCGGCATTCTCTTCTAGAACTCACCTCTCAGATGATTTATCCTATTGACACACGGGTATATTTAGAATATGTTATATTATATTTTAGTTATAGCATATTTGTATAATTTTCTGTCGTTCAGTTACAATGCTCAAAAAAAGGAAATCTAAGGCCCATTCCCGTGACCAAGGAGATCCTCATAACCCGTAAGGAGATTTTGGCGCGGATCAAAGAACTTGCCGTTGAGATCTCTTCAGACTATGAAAGCAAAGAACCGATTCTCATCGGTATACTGAACGGGGTTGTCTTTTTCTTTGCCGATCTCGTGAGGGAAATGACCATTCCCTGCCGGATTGATTTTATCAGGGCAGCCAGCTACGGCTCGGGTATGACTTCAAGCGGCACCATAAAGTTTATGAAAGATGTGGAAATCCCCATCAGCGGAAAAGATGTTCTGGTCGTGGAAGATATTGTGGACACGGGGCTCACTCTGAACCAGATTGTGAAAAGCCTTAAGGAAAAGAATCCAGCGTCCATAAGGATCTGCGCCCTGATTGATAAGAAAGAAAGACGCGAACAGGAAGTCATGATTGAATACCGCGGCTTTGTGTTAGAAAAAGGTTTTTTGGTGGGCTACGGCCTCGACTACGACGAACAATACAGATATCTACCAGATATCTATGTCTTGAAATGAGAAGGGCGTCTGATGTTGTGAAACAGGAGGGCAGCCATGATCATTGAGTGTGAAGCGTGTAAGTCCAAATTCGAGCTTGATGAGGGCCTGCTTAGGAATGAAGGCTCCAAGGTGAGATGCTCCATCTGCAAGCATGTTTTTTTGGCCTATCCACCTGGGCTAGCCCCTCTAAGAGAAGAAACGGAGGATTTTCTGATAGAGGAACTTGAAGAAACCGCGGCCATGGAGACGCCCCCTATGTTGGACGAAAAGGAGTCCGAAGGCGTAAAGAGAGCGATGGACGAGGATTTCGAGTTGGCATTTGAAGAGGCGATGGAAACAGAGCCTATACAGATCGTTTCGCCGGATGAGATTCCTGAAAAAGAAGAGGCTGTTGGTGAAAAGATTGCTCGCCGGGAAGAAAGGAAAGAGAAAAAGAAGGGGGCGAAAAAACCGAAGAAGGAAGCGAAAGCAGCCAGGATCCCTGGGCCTAAGAAAAAGAGAGTTAGAAGAGTGCGCTTTTTTCCAATTTTCCTGGTGATCATGATACTTGTTCTGGGTGGCGCTGCGGCTACCTATTTTTATGCGCCCGATCTCATTCCGGATTCCTTATCTTTTCTTAGACCTGTAAAAACCCAGGATATAGGGGATCTGGGTGTCAGCAGGCTTTCATTCAAGGCGGTTTCAGGTTCTTTTGTTCAGTCCGAAAAGACGGGACAACTCTTTGTGGTAAAGGGGATGGTCACCAACAACTATCCCAAGAGCCGAAGTTTTATCCTTGTGAAAGGAACCATCCTGGACGATAAGGGCAAAGTGGTAAAGGCCAAAATGGCTTACGCAGGAAACGCGTTCGCTGAAAAGCAGATCAAGGAAATGTCCTTGGAGCAGATAAATCAGACTTCAAGAAATCGCTTTGGCAAAGGGAGAATGAATGTCAATATCCGACCGCAAGGGACGATCCCTTTTATGATTATCTTTGATAATCTTCCTGATAACCTGAGCGAGTTCACTGTAGAGGCGGTCAGCTCTTCTCCAGGAGAGTAAACTTCCCACCATCCCACCTTAAGAAAAGCCAAAGGGGTGCGGTGTCCCCTGCCTCTCGCTAAAGATCTGTGCATGATAAAAATGGATAGCAAAATATCTCCTGTCGCGCCCCAGAAGATAATCAGGGGCTTTATGATCCTTGTGGTGGTCCTGCTTGGCGGAAGTGCGGGCTATATGCTCATAGAAAGGTGGGGTTTTTTCGACTCATTGTACATGACGGTGATTACCATTACCACTGTGGGCTATCGTGAGGTGGGAAACGTCTCAGAACCGGGCAGGATCTTTACCATATTTGTTATTTTCTCAGGAATGGGTATCATCGCCTACATCCTGGGCATGATCGCCCAGGCTATGGTTGATGTTCAGGTGAGATCTATTATTGGGAGGAGAAGATTGGGATTGAAAATACGCTCAATGAAGAATCACTACGTCATATGCGGGTTTGGCCGCATAGGGAAAATTATCTGCCGGGAACTGAAAGCGAACGACATCCCCATGCTGGTGATTGATAATAGCCCTGAAAACAGACAGGCCCTTGAAAATGAGGAGATGCCTTACATCGCTGATGATGCGACCAGTGAGGATGTGCTCGTCGAAGCGGGCATTGAAAGGGCCAAGGGATTGATCTCTGTTGTCGCCTCTGATGCCGATAATCTTTTTATCACCATGAGCGCCAGGGGTCTAAATCCCGCATTATTCATCCTTGCTCGGGCTGATGAGGAACAGGCCGAAAAAAAGCTCTTAAGAGCAGGGGCTAACAGGGTGGTCATGCCTTATCTTATAGGCGGGCAAAAGATGGCCCAAACTATTGTGAAACCGGCGGTTACAGACTTTCTGGAGTTTACGGTTCACAACAGGGACATTGGTCTGGAAATTGGAGAGGTGGTGGTGAGCGAAAAATCACGCCTAAATGGCATGACCTTGATCGATTCGGGGATCAGGCAGGAGATGGATGTGATTATTGTGGCTGTCAGGAAAAGGGACGGAGAAATGAAATTCAACCCGTCTTCACAAACCCGAATTGAGGCAGGGGATACCCTCATCTCTCTCGGCAAGATTGATGACCTCAGGAAACTGGCCAAGATTCTTTCTCTGGAAGAGGGGCGCTTTTAGCAATAGCCAGAAGAATTCCCTGATTTGGCCCACCTTGTCACGTCGCTGCTATATCGGTAATGACGGGCTCAGCAATGCCTACAAAGGCCTTCAGAGGCATGTTGATCGTGTGGGTAGGAAGGCCAGCACTGAAGTTCACCCGGTCGTTGTTCAGGATCGTCCTGTCCATAATCGTCTTTGATATATTCATGAGCGGGCCTAAGGGGTGTACAGAACCTATCTCGCAGTTGCAAACGTCCACAACTTCTTCGGCAGTTGCCAGGCGAATATCCTTGGTTTGTGTGACCTTTCTCAGCTTTTTTGTGTCTGCCTTGTGGTCACCCCGTACCAGCACAAGAAAAGGACTGCCGTCACAGAAAAATATGAGCGCCTTGATCCCGCTTTTCTGCGGCGCTCTCCTGGCTCTGGCAGCCTCTTCGGATGTATGAACGGGTTCGTGCACAAGGACTCGGAAATCCGCCCCCCTCTTTTCCAAAAGCGCTTTGATATCGTGGAACGCCTTTTCCATGGTAAAGGAAACGATCCGGCCCCAAAGGATCTGACCTTCAGTGTAAAGGATGAAGCCTGATAGTGTCAACGCAAGAGGATACCCCCTGCGAAAACATGGTGCCTGTGCACAGTCATTCCGATTTGCCTTCACGGGTGTTTGAGGAGGATAACGAGACATGATATCTGAACCGTCCACTTTTACAAAACTCGCCAATCCGAGCTTGAGAGAGCCGGAGCTCTATGTCCCCGGTCTCACCAGTGAGGAGGCTGCCAGGCGTTACCATATCCCGGCAGAAGAAATCATTAAGATGTCGTCGAATGAAAATCCCCTTGGTCCACCGCCGCTCGCCGTTAAGGCGGTAGAGAAGATGATGGGTGAACTGCATCGGTATCCGGGCTCAAAGGCGCACACTTTACGAGAAGCGATTGCAGTGCGGGAAGGATTATCAAGGGAGAACGTTATGTGCGGGGCAGGTTCGAGCGAGATTATGTCGTTCATTATCCGGGCCTTTTCCAATCCTGGTGATGAAGTGGTCAGTATGGACCCGTCTTTCTCAGTGTACACGGAATTGGCCAAAGCTGACGGTCGAACCTCTGTGCTCATCAAACTATCACATCCCTTTGAGCTGGGCCTGGAAGATGTGGCGCGGGTGCTCACAGACAGAACGCGCGTGATTTTCATGACCCGTCCCAACAACCCGACGAGCCGCCTTATCCCATTGGATCTGTTGGAGCAAGTTGCTGAGCTGGCAAGAAGTGTGGTGGTTGTATCAGAAGAAGCCTATATTGAGTTTGCCGACAACCACCGGCAACAGAGTGC
>JASFTV010000317.1:0-4428 GCA_050050615.1 Desulfobacteraceae bacterium | reverse complement strand
GGCCGCCCTCCCCATGTGGGCGCAAGGGTCCTGGTGATTGGCGCTGGATTTACCGTCTTCGATTGCGCGCGATCCGCCCTGCGTCTTGGGGCTGACGACGTCTCCATCTGTCTCCGCCGAACTGAGGGGGACCTCACCGTTACTGAGGACGAAGCATTCGACACGAAACGCGAGGGCGTAAAAATCAAATCTCTTATGCTCTCGCGCCGAATTATCGGCAACGGCCAAGTGGAGGGGGTAGAGTTCCTGCGTACCCGTCCAGGAGAGCTCATGTCCAATGGAAAGAGATCCATCACGCCCATAGAAGGAAGCGAGTTCATTCTCCCGGCTGATATGGTGATAGTAGCCACAGGACAGAGGCCCGAATCTTTGGGTTTTCCAGGAGAGAAGGATAAGGACGGTATCCTCGTGGCAAAAAGGGAGACTTTCCGCACATCTCTCCCTAACCTTTACGTGACGGGAGATTATCTGTCGGGTCCGAGCACAGTGATTGAGGCGATAGCCAGGGGCCGAGCCGCTGCTGAAAAGATAACGGAAGATCTGACGGGCCGAAAATTCCGAGAAAAAGCGGTACGCCTAGAAGAGACCAAAATAACGGACCGACTTCGCTCCTGGGATTTCATCCCGAGGCAAGGAATGCCCATGATAAGCCCCATTGAAAAGTGCCTTCGGACTCCCAACATTGAAGTGGAGATCGGTTATTCCCACGAACAGGCTAAAGAGGAGTCCAAGCGATGTTACCTATGTTACCTCCACTACGAGATCGATATCAGTCGATGTATCTACTGCCGCTACTGTATTGATGTGGCTCCTCGGGATTGCATCAAGCTGGTCAAAGGGATCAAGACCAGTGAGAGTGGAGCGATTACGGGGTTTGAGGAGACGAACCAATGGAAAAATGTCAACGCCATAGTGATCGATAATGCCCGTTGCATCCGATGCGGAGAGTGCGTGAGAGTGTGTCCGGTGGATTGTATCTCTGTAACAAAGGTGGAGCTTGTTGAGCGAATGTTGCCAGGGGAGAAAGAGTCATGACAGAGGAGCATTTCGTTATCATCGGGAATGGCCCGGCGGGCAATCAGGCCGCATTCACATTACGAGAAAGGCTCCCTGATGCTCGCATCACCATCATGGACAAGGAGAGGTTGAGGTGCTACAAACCCAATCTCCTTCCGGAATATATTGCTGGAAAGGTATCAGAGGAGGATCTCTACGTCTCCCCTTTTGACCTTTATAGATCCAAGGGTATTAAGTTGCGACTTGGACAGAAAGTGGTCGACGTGAATTTTGAAAACAAGGAGATCACCCTCGATCACAAGGAAATCATCCGTTTCAGCGGTCTCATACTAGCCGTGGGAGGAAAGCCGCGAATTCCCGAGCCCCTGCTACCCTATAAGGATCTTATGTTCACCCTCAAAACCATGGGGGACGCCAGGCGCTGGATCCAAGACCTGAATAAAGTGTCATCCGTTTTGATTATTGGAGGAGATCTCACCTCCTTTGCTGTGGCAAAGTCGCTGCTTCATCTGCGGAAACAGGTGCGCTTTATCTTGAATGAAGATGCCTTCTGGCCCGTCCGATACAACAAAGAGATCTATGAGCAGGCTGCGCACCAGCTCACACAAAAGGGGGTGGAAGTCTTGGCATGCCGAAAACTAAAAGGGATGGGACGTCTCTCAGAACATGTCCTTCAGGTGCAGGTGGACGATAGAAAAATTGAGTCTGGCATGGTGGGCGCCTTCTTTGGTCTCGTCCCTGATGTGAAATTCCTTACCCACTCAGGACTCCACATCGAACGGGGTGTGCTCGTGGATGAATATCTGAATACTGGTTTTGAGGGGATATACGCTGCAGGCGATTGCGCAGAGGTCTACCACCCTGAAATCCGGGATTACTGGATCTCCATTGGACATGATAATGCGGTGAACCTGGGCCGCATCGCCGCCCTAAACATGGCAGGCGGGAAAGTTCAAGCGGACGTGGAGCCGGAAAGTATTTTTTTTGTCAAGGGTATTAGGGCCAACATTTCATGGTGGATGGAGTTTTGATATGCCCAGAGTTGATTTGACAGTGGAAGTATGTGGTATGTCCGGAGATGGCACCATCGCCGCAGGCGGCCTTCTCAATGAGTCCTTGTCAAAGGCCGGGTTCTCCATACTGGCTTTTGATTCCTATCCGGCTGAAATTAGAGGATTTGGCCGCTGTGTGACGCGATCCCGCATCGGAGATGAAGAAATGCTTGCCCTCAGTGACCGCACCCATGTCCTCATCTCGCTGGACGATGAACAGTCTCAATCAAGAATTCCCTTCCTGGCCGAAAATTCAGCTGTATTTTTCGACAATAATCCTCCTTCCTATATCCCAGAAGAGAAATCTATCGCGTCGTATGTTGAGCCTGGAACGAATCTGTTCGGCATACCATTTGGAGACCTGGCCACCGGGGCAGCCGGAAGTCCAAGGGGAAAGAATCTCACCGCTCTCGGTGGGTTCGCCGCCGTTTTCGGTCTGCCTCCCGAGCTTTTTCAAGAAGTCATCGAGAAAAAGTTTGTGCCCAAGGGAAAAGAGGTTGCAGAGGCCAATCTAAAAAGTTTCCAGGCGGGATATGAATATGCCCTCAAATCTTTTTCCGATAGGATGAAGAACATATTTGCGCACGCAAAGAAGGCCAAAGGGCCAGAAAAGGTCCTGTTATCTGGAAATGTGGCCATCTCCCGAGCTGCTCTCGATGCCGGCTGTGAGCTGTACTTCGGATATCCCATCACGCCAGCCACCCCGATCATGGAATACTTGGCAAAGGCCCTGCCGGAAAGGGAGGGGCGCGTCGTGCAAATGGAGGACGAGATTGCTTCAATCGGGGCCGTACTGGGCAGCTTCTTTGCGGGAAAAAGGGCCATGACCGCCACATCAGGCCCTGGTTTCGCGCTCATGACGGAGCTCATCACACATGGTATCATGGCGGAAATCCCTGCGGTGATCCTCAACGCCCAAAGAGGTGGCCCAGCGACCGGCCTCCCCACCAAAACAGAGCAATCAGACTTGCATGCGGCTGTGTTTGGCGGACCTGGAGATTCTCCGCGTATCGTCATTGCCCCAACAGATGTGTCAGAATGTTACACCTATTCGCTGAAGAGTTTCCAACTGGCCGAAAAATACCAGACCCCCGTCATTGTCCTCTCTGATTTCTTTCTGAACAACCGGGTTGAAAATGTTTCCCCACTCAGCGCTTCAGAGGAGGAGAAGGCAGATTGGAATATTTATCCTGAAGAGGCTGTAAAAGGAGAATACAAACGTTTTGAGATCAACGAATCAGGCATCTCCCCTCGATCCATTCCAGGAATGGAGGGATATAATTTCTCTACCACAGGCCTGGAACACGCGGAGCGCGGAATTCCCAACTACTCCCCTGAAAACCACATGATGATGACTGAAAAGCGTCATCGTAAAATACACAGCTCGCTTATGGATCTCCCTGCGCCGGTGGAATTTTCATCAGGAGGAAGCTTCCACGTGGGGGTCATCGCATGGGGTTCCACCTTTGGTTCCGCGTTGGAGGCCGTTTACAGGTCTCAAGAAAAGGGCGCCAAGGTGGCCGCTTTGAAGATCACCTCACTGTTTCCCTATCACGCAGACACCATCCGTCAGTTCATGGACAGATGTGAGGAAGTTCTCATCCCTGAACTTAATTTTGAGGGGCAACTTGCCAACCTCATCGGCCATCTCCACCGAAAAGATGTTATACGGTTGGGTAGGACAACGGGGATCCCTTTTCCCGTCTCAGCCATTTTTGAAAAAATTGAAGAGATGCTTTGAGGAGCACTGCCAAGGGTAGAAAGTGCCAACGGCCCGATCTTCATGTGGAGTTGATCGCCCCCCGGGTGGTAAGCCTTACGGGCTGCAGGCTGTTCCGACCGAAAAGGCGGGCCCAGTGGCCCGCCCCAGCCTTTGGGTTTTAGGGCGTTTCACGAAGCACCCAGAGTCATGTTTATGATGATGAGATAGGAGCGATTGCATGAAAACACCGGGTCATGTTCTTGCCGAACAAGTAAAGCAGATCGAAGCATCTCGTATCTTTGACGTGCGATCTGATGAACTGCCCACTTGGTGCCCAGGATGTGGATATTTCGGTATCCATCAAGGACTGAACAACGCCATCCAACAGTTGGGCATTCCACATCACAACGTGGTGACCGTCTCGGGCATTGGGTGTGCTGGTCGATACCCATTTTTTACAAACACCTACGGACTCCATACCGTCCATGGCAGGGCACTGCCTGTCTCCACAGGGGTGAAAATGGCCAATCCGAAGCTAACCGTGTTTGCAGTGGGTGGAGACGGTGACGGCCTGGCCATTGGAGGGGGGCATCTTCCTCACATTTCCAGGAGAAATGTGGACGTCAACTATCTGATGTTTGATAACTCTATTTACGG
>JASFTV010000316.1:0-4439 GCA_050050615.1 Desulfobacteraceae bacterium | reverse complement strand
GTGATGGCCGCTTCATGCGAATCCGGCACCACGGGGATATCCCCACCTGCGGTCTTACATAGCTCTCTGGAATAGGGTCCCGCTGCATCCACCACGACGGGCGCCCGGTAACGGCTCTTAGGGGTGAGGACGCCCTGGATCTTCGCCTTTTCGACAATGATATTGCTCACCGGCTCCTTGAAGCGAAACTGAGTCCCCAGCTCCAGGGCCCTCTTATAAAAGGCATTGACGGAGCGAAGGGGTGAGGCGGAGCCGTCATCTGGTGACACAGTGCCTCCAATAAGATTCTCCGGATTTATTCCTGGAACGACTTCCTGGATCCTCTCCTGGCCGACAAAATCGATGTTCAGCCCGTGCTCTTTTTGTATGGGCAGGATGCTTTTGAGCGCTTTTTCCTCCGTCTCTCTGTATACCGGAAAGGTGTAGCCTCCTTTGAGCCACTCGATGTTATCCCCATAGGTCTCCTCCCACGTGGAGAATATTTTGAGTGACCTCAAACACGTCAGTATCTTCGCTGGATCTGAATGGGTCGCCCTGATCCCGCCTATTGCTTTCTTGTTCTCGCCCTGGCCAGGAGATGGCATTCTGTCCAGAACAAGCGTCCTTACGCCCATCTGTCCAAGGGCCATGGCCGCTGGAACGCCGATAGATCCTGCACCCACAACGATCACATCATAATTGCTGCTCTCAGTCACAAAAGCCTCCATTGTCTGTACGAGTGTTAGTCGCCACCCCGCGTTCGCATCCCAGCTAAAATGCCCAGGGGGACCTCCACGAATAGTGGCCGATCAACCCTGTCCGTCACTTCACCGAGGTCAATCCCTTCTTCTTCAAATATGCGCCAGATCATGGGCCTGCACGTCTTTGATCCGCAGGAGCCCATACCGGCTCTTGTCATGGCTTTTAGCTGGTTTATGTCCGTCACACCCTCTCTTATTGCCGTCCTAATTTCCCCGGCCGTCACCCTTTCGCATCGGCAGATAATCGCCTCATCGGGCGGCAACTCTCTCTCATAGATTAAGGAAGGCTCCACCTGCTTTTCTTGAACCCAGATGCCCACCGCCTCCTTGGCCACATTCTTTTCCGTTTTCACCTGGACCAGGAGCGTCCCAGGATATTTCTTGTAATTTGCGATGACCTTCTCGACCGGATAATAGCCGAGTATAGCCCCGTCCACATCCGTGACCGGCACCTTCTCCCCGACCTCAACCTTCTCTCGCCATATCTCGTATGGAAGCGTAACAGTTGGGTGTTCCTTGTCTTTGCGGTAGTCGACAAGGGTTGCAGCGAGACCGGGGCAAATGAACACGCAATTCATGCAACCCTTACACAGATTGAGATCAACAACGTAAGGAAGACCCCTGATATCGTCCCTTTCAGTCCGGATGGCCCCTTCAGGGCAGACCGAGATGCACGGGTTGCACGGCACCTCCTGATAGCAGTGAAAAATGGGCATGACGCCTTCTTCTTCCTTGGGCTTTTCTCTGCTGACGGCTGGACCCGGTTTGGACTTTAGGATGTTCTCTTTTTCTTCCCATTCCGTTGGAATCGCTCCCTTATAAAGACCCAACGATTTGGCTATCTTCAGTCCCTCGATCTTTCCCGTGAACATGGCTGCGGAGGCCTCTGCAATTTCTTGGGCGTCCCCGGCGGAGAATACCTCCATCCCCCATTCTTTCGCCTTGTAATAGAACTCGTTCACCTCGGCCAGGCCGACAGCGATAAGCACTGTGTCTACCTCAAAGGTCTTGTGTGTGCCCGGTTTCACCTTCCAGTGCTGATCCAGTTCTCCAATGGTCACCGATTCCACCCGCTCCTTGCCGCTGGCGGAGACCACCGTATGGCTTGTATACAGGGGCACACCCAGTCTCTTGAGTTTGTCCGCATGCACTTTGTATCCGCCCACGTGGGGCAGAGCCTCAATCAAGGCGACCACATCGATGCCGGCCTGGATGGCGTGATAACCTGCGATGAGACCGACATTTCCACCGCCCACAATGAGAATCTTCTCAGATGACTTGACGAGGTCTCGATTAACCAGGGTCTGGAAAGCGCCAGCACCATAAATACCCGGCAAGGTGTTCCCGGGAAATGAAAGCATCTTTTCCCTCGCACCCGTTGCCACAAGCAGTTTCAGCGGGCTTATTTTTCTGTAGATGTTTCCCTTCACAACGCCAACGATGCCGTCGGAAAATACCCCGACCGCCGCGGCGTTCAGCCAGATCTCAACGGAATCCATTTTCCTGACTTTCTCCTCAAGAATTTGTGCGATCTCAAGGCCCCGGGTCCCTGCGTGGGAATCCTCCACAGAACCGAAGAATTTGTGCGTCTGCAGTAACAGCTTGCCTCCCAAACGACTCTTATCATCGACAATGAGCGTGTCCACGCCGCGTTTGCCGAGTTCTACGGCCGCCGATAACCCAGCCGGACCTCCCCCGATGATCAGAGCTTCCACCTCCCTTACGGGAGCCTCCCTCAGCGCAGGCGGGGTGTCGTCTTCGGGGAGCTTGGGGAGTCCCTCCATACTCTCCACCACCATCCCTTCTCTCAGCGGGGTCATGCAGGACTTGACCGGAAGCCCGTCCGCAACGACCAGGCATTGAGAGCATTGCCCGTTCGCACAGAAGATCCCCTGGGGGCTATTATCTTTGGCATGGTGCCCGAAGATCCGGATATCGTTGGCAATGAGGGCTGAAGCGAGCATCTCGCCCTCGTATCCCCTCAAGACTTCGCCGTTCCAAGCAAACGCCACCTCTTGTTTCTCTGGAATTTCAAGGATCGGGTGTTTTGTAATTCTCTTCTTGATCATGGGAACTGTACCTTTTCAAAATCCTTTCGTATCGTATTGTCTCAGATGAGTAAACAGAAACCGCCTCTTCAAACACGCCGCATAAACAAAAGGGCCTTTTTGACGAACTTCAAAACATCCTGGCCCTCCGCTTCTCAGAACGGCCTATCCCTTATTAGATTATGAGCCTTTTGTAAAGAGGATCTTGCCTTTCCGCCATGGGGCCATCAACCGCCCGGATGACCCGGTTGTGCGCCAACCCCTAGTCCCCGGCTGCTCGGGGCCCGACAGCACCTGCATGCTGAAGCGCTTTTCACTCAAATTTTCGAATCCCTTGCGAATCTTGCGAACTTTTCAAAATAGGCTTTCCCACCCGCGATATACGTATCATTATGCCCGGCCCCTTCCAAGCGCAGAAAATACTTGGGTGCCCTTGCAACCTCAAATAGCCTCTCTCCCATGCTAAAAGGCACGATCTCATCCGCATCCCCGTGTATGAAAAGCTTCGGCACGGTAATCCGCCCGATCTTATTGAGATTGTTGTAATTGGCCGGCAGAAAGGGAGAAAGGAGGGCAAAGAGAAACATGCTCTTTGCCATGTCCTTCGTTGAGGTAAAGGCGCTTTCCAGGATGACCGCTTTGACCGTGTTCCTGAGGGCCACCTCTATGGCAACGGCAGCACCAAGGGAGCGCCCGAAAAGGACGATGTTGTTTGGGTTGAAATTTTCCTTTTTCACCAGATAGTCGTAAGCGGCCAGGCCGTCCCTGTAGATTCCCTTTTCACTCGGACGCCCACCACTTTTGCCGTATCCCCGATAATCGAAGATGAAAACCTGGAGCCCCTTCTTCAGGAGTCGATCGATATTGTCGAGGCGGTGGGAGATGTTGCCCGCATTTCCATGGAAAAAAAGGATTACCGGCGATTCCTGCCCCAGAGGGAAAAACCAACCGTGCAACCCTTTCCTGTCCTCCGTATTCAAATAAACGTCCCTGTAAGTCAGACGCAGATCTTTGGGGGTGAGGTCAAAAGAGGATTGAGGGAAGAAGACAAAGAAGTTCTCGATATTTGGATAAAAAAGGTAGAAACAGCCTCCCGCAATAAGAATCAGGCAGACCAGGTATACCCATTTGATCGGCATGAAAACGACTCTCCACGAAAACCCACGGCTACCGTTCTGGTTTTCCACTTTATATATGTATTTCCGCGATGTCTCCATCCTGAAGAACATAATCCCGTTGTACCATCTGACCATCATAAACCGCTTTGCCCCAGACCTTGGCAAATTTCAGTTTCTCCTTGAAATCCTTGTGGATCTTCACGGCCAGATCCTCCAGGGTGCTCTCCTTCGGAAGGATGAATGGTGCGTTGAGATCAGGCTCCTTCCCAGGGGCCCGGGTGTAGACTCGGATGATGTTTGAAAGATCATACATCTTCTCAATCAAGGCCGCCAGGTTGTGTCCCTCGCGGACAGAAATCCCTAAACCGGGAAGTTTGACTTCTGCCAACTCCAGGAACACCTGGTAATCTTCTTCATCCTCCAAGCTGTCCATTTTGTTGACCACCAAGAGAACCTTCTTGATAAACGGCGCTTTTTTCAGATCTTCCGGGATCGGTACGCCTTCGGGAAAAACCCGCCATTCGTGCAGAATC
>JASFTV010000315.1:0-4459 GCA_050050615.1 Desulfobacteraceae bacterium | reverse complement strand
ACATAGAAAACTGCAAAATGATTGCGCGCGGAAAGTTTTTTTCGATGGAGATGGCCATAGACACGAGCCGGATGCATATTGAACCGGATGTGCCCCGTGATGAAGCGATTGATAAGATGAAGGGGGAACTCAAGGATATATGTAAAGCATTGAATCAAAGCGTTGTGATTCAGAGCGAAAACATATACATGAAGGGGAAAAAGCTTATCGTCTTTGACGTAGAATCTACCCTTATCCAAGAGACTTCGCTGAAGGGCTTTTTAGAAACAATTGAAGGCAAGGTGAAAGCGATCGATGCAGGGACGGAATTTAGGGAGGATGATGAGAACAAGATGCAAGCGCTTATTGAGAATGCGCGCGTCTTAAAAGGGATCCCCATATCTGATTTCGAGAAATTCGGCAAAATTATCGAATTAAATACCGGAACTCTTGAGCTTATAGGGATTCTAAAATCGATGGGTTTTAAAATTGCACTCCTCACCTCTGGATTCAATTTCTTTGTCAAAGGGATTTTTGAGGCCGCAGGCGTTGATTATGCCTTTTCCAATACGTTGAAGGCGGATGAAAACGGGATCATCACCGGGGAACTGGAAGAACCGGTCATTACGAGCGACACAAAGGAAGAGATTCTCGAATTTATCATGAACGTTGAAAATATTCACCCCGAGCAAGTCATTGCTGTCGGGGATGGGTCTATGGGCTCGCATTTCATGCAGAACGTGGGCCTCTCTATTGCGTTCAAGCCCGTCGAAGAACGCATCAGAACCGACGGCATCCTGAGCGGTGACCAGATCATGAACATGCTCTACTGCCTTGGGATCCCGAAGGCGGAGCTCGACAGATACCTGAAAAAGTAAGGGGAGAGGCCATCGCCCGTAAAAACGTGTACCGGCTCATCGAATAGTTTTTTTACTTTTTTACCAGCGCCCCCTTTTCATGGAATTTTTGCTCTAACGATCGAACGCCTTTCATTCTTTCAGGATCGAGGAACATCGCGTAGATCATGTCATCTCTGTTCAAGGACCTGCCCAGGATTGTCCGCTCGAGCAAGGACAGAGCCTGAATGGATTTATCGCACACAGGATACCCCCTGTCATCGAGAGGGATGGTTGGGTCGCAGGAGACCCTGGAAATGTTGTTGATGTCCACGAGCTTGATATAGCCGGAGATGGTGAGGATGAGATTCCCTGACCCTGCAAGGTCCGGGATATAGTTCGCTTCCCTGATCATCTTCTTGAGTTTTTCTAGGAAGCCTTTGGTCTTCTCCCGAACGCCTTGAAGCCACTTTTCGGTCCTCTCACTGGAAGCCTCATTTTTTGTTAAATCCATGCGCTCTAAGAGGGCGATCAGGTGGCTCGCATCCAGATCGCTCCAGGGATTGATGCTCTCGCCCTGCACATACTCTTGAAGGCCGCACAAAATGAGTTCCCGTTTGCTATGCCCCATGAAATCAACAAGAAATTCACTGGACAAGGCCATGTATTCAGGAGCGAGGTAGCTTTGAATGATTTTCACCCGCTGTATCTCTTCTTCAGCCTCCTTGAGATGTTTGAATTTCGTCCTGAATATTCTCAGCATCTTGATTGGCTTCGCCTTGGGGTAGGTTTTCACCCCATCAATCATAATCCCCCTTTTTTCCTTTTCTGCATCCGCGGGATTCAACACCTCCATAATATGGGACCGTAGCCCGGCCCGGTAATGCCTTCTGAAAAGGTAGATCCCGGGAGACCTGATAAAGTTAAGCGCCAATACGTCTTGATGCGTGAGGCGGGGTTTGTCTCTTGGGTCTTTGAGCATGGGAAATATAAGGTGTGGACTGCGATTTTGGATTAAGGAATCTAACCCACTTCTAACCCATGGCATACCAATCCAATCTTGAGTCCTCCATCACTCCAGGTTTCTAGGGCACCTCTTAAAAATGAAAACCGCTGGAGTTCCTCAATATCGTCTTGTTTAACTTTGAATTCCCCGCTGCTTGTCGGAACGAAGTGGGCTTGCCTGTCGCAGTGAAACGGACCTTCCTGAGGCAGACAGGGATCCCGTTCGCAGGGAGGCAGGCAGGGATCCCGTGTCAGCGGGGCTTTGTGTGCTCACGAGAGCTATTCGCTTTCAGCTTTGAGCTTTCAGCTTCTCTATCTTTCAGCCTTTCGCCATGGGAGCGATAACCTCGCCTTAGATAAAATCCTGTAACGATTTTATTCGAGTTGAACGTTCTGGGCTTTAATAATGTTGGGCAAGGCGCGGATCTCCCGGATGATCGCTTCGTCTGCAGGGGAGTCGATGTTCGCGATGCAGATGGCCAGGCCCTCAAGCCTTCCCGACTGAAACCGGGCGATGTTGATGCCGTGGCGGGCCAGGGTCTGACCGATGTCTCCGATCACGCCGGGCTGATCCTCAGCCTGTACGATGATCATGGAACCCTCAGGAATGGCATCCATATAGATTCGTCCGAGACGGATAATGCGCTGAAATTTGTTCGCAAAGATGGTGCCCCAGGCCTCGTTCAAAGCCTCATCATAACCAGGGAGTTTGATGCGGATCGTATAATCCTCGGGTTGCTGGCTTATGGTCTCCTCCACCTTGATACCCTTGTCCTTTGCGAGGGCGGGGGCATTCACATAGTTGACCGGCACGTCTGTGAAAGCCCCAAACAATCCTTTAAGGATGGCATGGGTGATGACCCGCGTGTCAAACTCGGTCACGTGGCCGCTATAGGTCACATGAACGTCCTGAGGCTGTCGGACGATCTGCCCCATGAAAGAGCCCATACGCTCCGCAAGATCAAGATGCGGCCTGAGCTGATTCATGGCTTCCACGGAGACAGAGGGAAAGTTGACGGCATTGATAATGACGCCGTTCAACAGGTATCTCGCCATCTGCCTCGCAATCATGACAGCCACCTTCTCCTGGGCCTCACCCGTGCTGGCGCCCAGGTGGGGCGTGAAGATGACGCTAGGATGCTGAAAGATGGGCAAGGAAAACTCCGGCGGTTCTTTGGGATAAACATCCAGCGCGGCACCGGCCACATGACCGCTCTGCAAAGCCTCGTAAAGGTCGTCAAGGTTGACGACCTCTCCCCGCGCGCAGTTGATGATCCGCACCCCCGGTTTCATCTTTTCGATCGTCTCTTTTCGGATGAGGTTTCTTGTCTCCTCCAGGCGGGGAACGTGGAGAGTGACAAAATCGGCCCTCGCAAGGAGGTCATCCAGGAGCACCCGTTCGACGCCTAAGGCATTTGCCGCCTCTTTCGTGATGTAAGGGTCGGCGGCGATCACCTCCATATCCATTCCCTGGGCGCGGGAAGCGACCACCCGTCCGACCTGTCCAAGACCGATGATGCCGAGGGTCTTCCCATCAATCTCCACACCCATGAACTTCTTTTTTTCCCATTTGCCCTTGCGAATGGAGGCGGTCGCTTGCGGAATATTCCGGGCGAGAGAAAGCATGAGAGAGATAGCGTGTTCTCCCGTTGTGGTCGTATTACCGCCGGGCGCGTTCATGACCACAATTCCGCGGTTCGTTGCGCTGGCTACGTCAATGTTGTCCACACCAATGCCAGCGCGGCCCACCACCTTGAGCCTTTCTGCCTTTTCCACTACCTCGGCCGTGACCTTGGTGCCGCTTCGGACACCCAGGCCGTCAAACTCACCTATGATGGTCGAAAGCACCTTTGGATCACTTGTAGCCTTCTCGTTATCCACCACAACTTCGACCTGCCCGGTCTCCTCCAAAATCACCTTGGCCTTCGGCGACATATTGTCCCTGATCATCACTTTATACACTGTCCCCTCCTTCAGCATTTCGTGTTGCTCGGTGTAACGTTTGACTCTTCGGGCTTGTTTAGAGCCCGTTGACTCTGCAAAAAACCGCGGGAGAGATCCCCCTCCGGAAGGGCGGGGGTGAACGGCGCGTCATTTGTGCGAATCAAAGCACTATGTCCGCTGGCTCTGCGTTCCTTGCGGCTACACTTTTGTGGCGATATGGGCAACCGCTTTTTCTATTCTCGCCAGCACCTTCTCCCGACCAAGGACCTCCATCACCTCAAAAAGCCCCGGGCTCACGCTTTTTCCAGTGAGGGCAACTCTGAGGGGTTGTGCGATTTTGCCGAGCTTGATCTCTTTTTCTTCCAGAAAGGCGAGAAAGAGTTGTTCCAGGCTTTTCTGGCTGAAATCCGTGGTTTTTTCGAGGCGAGCCTGAATATCTTTCATGAGCTCCAGGATATTCGGTTTAAGGAACTTCTTGTCCGCCTTCTCTTCATAGGGGAGCTCTTCCTGGAAGTAGAAGCGAGCGCCTTCCGCCATCTCGACCAGGGTCTTGCTTCTCATCTTCAACGTTTCAACGGCCTTGACCAACGGCGCTTCGTCCAGGTCCTTGAAGCCAAGCGCTTCGAGATGGGGTTTCACAGCCCGGGTGAGAAAGGGCGTGTCACATTCCCGAATGTACTGGGCGTTGAGGTCGA